>JBKJPM010000167.1:0-2891 GCA_046595175.1 Gemmatimonadaceae bacterium | reverse complement strand
CGCGCCACGATCAAGGCGGTTCAGATTCACGGTGGGTACGGCTACACCAAGGACTATCCCGTCGAGCGCATGATGCGCGATGCAAAGATCTGCGAGATTGGGGAAGGGACTTCAGAGATCCAGCGCATAGTGATCGCGCGTGAGCTGCTTCGCGAGATCGCCGATTGACCTATTCCGAATGGGCCAAGAAGCTCAGGCTTCCGCTCGGCTTCATACTGGGGGGCGCATATCTGATTCTGGCGCGTCCGACTCTGATGAGTCTTGCCCTTGGGATTCCAGTCGCATTCGCCGGAGTCCTGGTCAGGGGATGGGCGTCGGGACACATCTCCAAGAACGAGAAGCTCGCCACCGGCGGGCCATACGCCCACACCCGAAACCCGCTCTACTTCGGAAGCTTTCTGATCGCCGCCGGATTCGCGCTTGCGGTCCACTGGTCGCTGTTGCTGCTCGTAATTGCGTTTTTCGTGCTTATCTATGCACCCACAATGGAGCGCGAGAAAGCCAACATCAGTGGTCGCTTTCCGGAAGCCTACGACGAATACTCGACGTATGTTCCGGCTTTCATCCCCCGGGTCAAGCCCTGGAAACCTGGTGACGGGGACCCCACTGGGTTCCGCCTTCCTCTTTATATGAAGCATGGAGAGTGGAAGGCCGGACTTAGCTTTGTCGTAGTAACAGTCTGGCTTTACGTGCGCGCGATTGGGGTTTTCTAACAGCTACATCCCCGCCACAATACTTTGAAACCTCGGAAGCGCTCTCAGCGAATCCAGGTCGGAGTCGTTCGCGACCCAGTCCTTCTGACCGTAGCCCTTGTCAACGGCGCGCTCCAGACAATCCAGCGAGTCATCAGATCTCCCGAGCAATGCATACATGCAGGAGATGTTATAGAGAAGCAAAGGATCGTCCGGATTTATTGCCAGTGCTCGCTGGGCATACTCCACCGCGGAGTCACCCGATCCCATCGCAGACGCCGCAATCGCTCCGAGCTGACACGCGCGCGCATCGTCTGGATTCAGCTCCAGCCGCTCCTGTATTAGCCGCAGCGCCGTGCGGTACATCGCCGTGCTCTCGGCCTTGAGTCCCATGCCCAAATAACACCGCGCAAGAAAAGTCGGCGCCTGAAAATCTTCAGGGCGGATCGCGAACGCCCGCTCAAACAGTTTCGCGGCTTCGGCAAACTCTCCCTGCGCTGTCCTTGCCCTTGCGTAGTGGTACGCGGCTTCGAAAAGTTTGGGGTCAAGCCGCAAAGCATGCTCGAATTCCCGTTCGGCATCCTTGAACTTGTTGCTCAGTGAATTTGCGAGCCCGGCGGCAACATGCGCTTCGGCGAGATCCGGACCCAGTTCCAGCGCTTTCTGGCTCGCCGCGTGGCCCTGCGAAAGATTAGACTCGCGCGCATCGCAGTTCATGTACAGCAGTGAGCAGCTATCGGCCAGCCCTGCGTAGGCAAGCGCATACTCGGGGTCTATTTCGATCGCACGCCGGAACATCTGCCTGGCATACTCCAGGCTTTTTCTGCTCCATTGGTGAATGAACTGACGGCCGCGGAGATAGTATTCGTAAGCCTGCATGTTGACGGGCCGGTCACGCTCGATAGCCCGTTTTTCGTCGTCACTGAGAATGACACGCAGCGCGTTGAAAATTGCCTGGGCGATCTCCTCCTGGATGCTGAACACATCTTCCATGTCACGATCAAACCGTTCTGACCAGAGCTGGTATCCGTCCGCAACATTGATCAACTGCGCGGCAATACGAAGCTTGTTCCCCATTTTGCGAACGCTGCCTTCAAGAACAGTTGATACTTTCAGCTTCCGGCCGATATCTCCTATGTCTTCGTTCTTTCCCTTGAACGCGAATGATGAAGTCCGCGAGGCAACTCTCAGCGACTGAATTCTTGAGAGGGCACTGATCAGCTCTTCTGCCATCCCATCCGTGAAATATTCGTTTTCGGCATCGGCGCTCATGTTCGCAAATGGAAGCACCGCGACCGACTTCGCTGCCGAAACAACAGGCTGGGGTATGGTTGCCGTCTCCGATGGAGTTGCGAGCACCTGGCTACCTAATGCCTGGGCAAATATGGCGGTGGTGTCGAAGCGCCCCGTGGGATCAGTCGTCATCGCCTTGATAACAGCGCGCTCAACATGCTCGGGCACGTTTTCCCGAACGCTGCGCAGCGGCTTTGCCGGCTCGGTGAATCGCTTCGTCAATACTTGCTGCGCGGTAGCGCCAGTGAATGGCCGCTCACCGGCCAGCATCTCGTAGAGCACGCACGCCAGGCTGTATTGATCGCTGCGACCGTCAATTACGGGCTCTCCCGACGCCTGTTCGGGACTCACATAAGCGGGCGTGCCGACCATCATGCCGGTCTGCGTGAGCGTTTCTCCGGAAGCGATACTTACAGCCTTGGCAATTCCAAAGTCCATCACCATTGCCTCGCCCTCGTACAGCATCACGTTTTCGGGCTTGATGTCGCGATGAACAATTTGCTGGCGGTGGGCATAATTGAGGGCGGAAGCGATCCCCTTCGCATGGTGAACCGCCTCTTCAACGGATAATTGCTTCTCTCGTTCGAGCCGCTCGCGCAACGATTCCCCCTCCACATACGGCATCACGTAGTAAAGAAACGAGTCGGCTTCTCCACTGTCGAACAGTGGAAGGATGTGAGGGTGATTGAGCCGTGCCGCAACTTTGATCTCGCGGAGAAACCTCTCGGGGCCCAAAGAAGCCGCGAGTTCGGGGTGAAGGACCTTTAGGGCAACTGTGCGGTCGTGTTTGGAGTCCTGCGCTAAATACACAGTCGCCATGCCGCCGCGGCCCAGCTCGCGGTCGATAACATATGAACCCGTTAATGCGGTTCGGAGACGCTCAATCGGTAGGGTCACGTTGCTCGG
>JBKJPM010000196.1:0-20600 GCA_046595175.1 Gemmatimonadaceae bacterium | reverse complement strand
TGGAATACCCGGGGGCAGTGGTGCGGGGTGTTCGATTCCCAAAAAAACTCATTTCGGAATCCGTCGGATGGCGGTCTCTCGGGGTGACATTCCAAGAGCATGCCTCCCAAATCGAATCGGCGCTAGGGCTGAGCTGAGGTTCGAAAACAAATGTGATATTTCGACCCCATTTTGGGGGCCAGCTAACTGCTTTTGCGATTCGGATCATTGCGGACAGGCTCAGTTCGACTTCCTCGTCGGTCGTATTCCACGAAATGACGCTGATTCGCATCGCAGTCCTACCCTGCCACACAGTGCCTCCGCACCAGCAGGTACCGTCGACCTGAATTCCGGCAATCACGTTTTCTGTCTTTTGCGGAGAGCCAAAAGAAACGAGCACCTGGTTCAGAACGACTTCGTTCAAGACCTCATACCCTGCAGCAGAAAGTCCCTGAGCGAACCTCCGAGCCTGACGGCAGTGACGCTCAACCATTTCCGTCAGTCCGGCACGGCCGAGCGAGCGCAACGCGGCCCAGATATCCACGCCCCGGCCGCGCCGTGACAATTCAGGTGTGAAGTCAGAAGGATTTCTGTGCTCACTTTCGTGTGGCAGGTACTCGGCGCTGATCGACATTGCGGCCCGCAACGCATCGCCATCGCGCACGAACGCAATTCCACTGTCATATGGAACGTTGAGCCACTTGTGGCCATCAGTCGCCCATGAGTGGGCGCGTTCGACGCCTTCCACAAAATGCTTCCTTGTGGGCGCAACGCGAGCCCACAGTCCGAACGCGCCGTCCACATGCACCCATGCCCCGCATTCGCTGGCGATGTCGCACACTTCTGAAATAGAGTCGAATGCTCCTGTGTTCACGTTTCCGGCCTGGACGCAGATGATCGCCGGGCCGCTCAGCTTTGGAATTTTCGAAACCTGCATCCTTCCCTGATTGTCGGCGGGCACTTCAATCGCGCGCTTTCGGCCAAAACCAATGACGCCGAGCGCCTTGTGCAATGTAGGATGCGCCTCAGCTCCAATTACAACGGTGACGGGCGGCGCACCGAACAGTCCGTCGGACTCGACATCCCAGCCGGCTTTCTCCAGCACCGAGTGACGCGCGGCGGCCAGTGCGGTGAGGTGCGCCACACTGGTCCCGGAAACAAATGCTCCTGCGCTTTGGGGAGGAAGGTCAAGTACATCTATCAGCCATTTGAGCGCGATCTCTTCCACGTAGGATGTTGCAGGTGTTGTGTTGTACAGGCCCGTGTTCTGATCCCAGGCCGAAACCATCCAGTTTGCAGCAAGCGCCGCGGGAAGTGATCCGCCAATTACGAATCCGAAAAACCGCGGACCCGGCATTGCCATGGTTGCCGGACGTCCGAGCCTGTCCAGTTCGTTGATGACAGCAATTGGATCAGTTGATCCTTCCTGGAGAGACACGTCGAAGGCTTTGAGGCCCGCCACAGCCTTCGGATCAGGTCGCACGGGCCGCGTACTCAAACTTTCCAGGTACGCGAGCGCGTGAGCCGATGCAGCCTTCAACAAATCCCTCATGCAGTCTGGCGGACGACTTCGGGATACGCAGCTGCACCTGGCGCCGTGTTCATTTGAAAACCGGCATAGATGAACATTAGGCCCAGCAGTTCCGTGACGTACAGGACCTCTGTCATTCCAAAACGGGTGAATGTGCCGCCGATGCCCGGCAGAATCGCACCGATGGCGATCAGCACATTCCCGACGTAGCGATGATAGGTCTCTCGCTTTCTTGAATACCTTTGCGCGGATACGATGGCACCGCCAATCAGGAATATCACTGCGTAAAGATTTACGAATGGGCTGAACATCCGCACCCAGTGCCATTCCAGTACGAACCCGGTAAGTCGGTGCGGCTGGACGAGCTGATAGTTAATCGGGGAGAGTAGCACACAGGCGCTTGCGACTACCACAACAGTGCAGAGAATTGCCGTTAGCCAGTTTGCAACCCGGCGATTCAGCATCAGGTACACCGTTCCCTGAGCGAGCGGCGCTCCGCCGAGCAATGCCCCGGTGATATACCACGCGCGAAAAATTGGCTCGTGCCAGCCCGTTAGTGTAGTGAGGGACTCGGTTATCGTTCCCGCGCCATACGTCAGCATGCCGAGTGCCCACCATAAGTGATGCATGCCCCGCCGCTCCCGATAGCGAACAACGAGTTTCGCCGCAAACAGCAGCGCGATAATCGTAGTCGCTATCGGAAGATATGAAATTATTCCAGGCGCTCTCACTTCCAGTTCAGAACCTCGTTGTCCATGAAACTGCCGCCGACCGCCTTGGCTCAGGCCTGAAGAAGCTCGCGTTTGAGAATTCTGCGTAGAGACGGTTGGTCAGGTTGGTCACAGCGAAGTTCAGGCTGTGCGAAACCGAACCCGTGCTGAAAAGTTTTGCGCCGGCACGGACAGAATGAACGGCGAACGCAGGAAGAATCGGACCAATGGGGCTGGTTCCAAGCGCAACGTCTTTCCGTTTTCCATTCGCGCGCACCAAATATTCGCCCCAGAACCGACCAGTGCTATTCTTCCAGCCGAGTGATCCGGTCACCTTGGACGAATAGCTATCTCCGACTGGGTTGAGCGGATTCAGCACATTCTTCGATTCGATCTTTGTGAAGCTGGATCCAAGGTTGAATCCACCAGGGAGTGGGGCCTGCAGCATCAGCTCCAGACCCTGATCGCGGATTCGGTCAACGTTCACGTTCTTAAACGCGGCGACTTTTCCAACTTTCGTTCCGGTCGGAGCGATGCGGATTCCGTTTGAGATGCTATTGCGGAAAATGAACGCCTCCCCGTACACACCCCGGAATCCTGCCTTCATTCCAAGATCAACATTGATGCTGCTCTCGGCTTTCAAGTCAGGGTTGCGAAGTTGGTATCCATTTCCTTCCGGTGTTGCACCATTGAAGAACCGCTCGACCAAGTTTGGCGATCGGAATGCGCGCCCAACGGACGCGATGAGGTTCACGTTTTCCGCAACGCGAAAGAGAACATTTCCGGCGCCAACCAGAGCGTTGGCAGAGGATTCCACCAATGGCGCCGAAATTTTCGGTGTTAGCCGTGTACTAGTAGTAACGGTCTGCCAGCGCGTTCCCGCGACAAGCGAAAGCCGGTCGGTGAGACGAGCTTCTGTCTGCGCAAAGATTCCCGTGCTGCGGAAGGATGCATTGGGAGTGCTTGCAGTGTCGTTCGTCTGCGGGCGCGGAGGACCGAAGCCGATAACGGTAGTCACGCTCGAGTCAGTGTTGTCTGAGCGATCGCGGAAGAAATCTGTGCCGTATGTGAAAACCTGGTTCCAGAATGTTTTCGCAGCTTCAGCCCTGAATCCGACCGTGCTCACGTCGGTAAAGTTGCGGGTCTTCACACTTACTCCGGCGCCTGGGGGGGTTCCCGGACCGAAAGGCACAAACACATTCAGCCAAAGCGAGCGCTCGTTTCCGCTGGAATACGCGATGAAATCGGCGCGGTCGGCGAAAGGGAGTGCCAGAGATTTTGCGCGATACCGGATGCTGGTCTTGGAATACGTCTGATTAGGATAGCGAATGTCAATTGCAGGAGCGTTGGGCGTTCCAAGGTCGGCGTTTGCGACGAATCCGAATGCTGCATCCGTTGCCGAGTATCTCGAGAAACGCGCAGATAACTCCTGGTTCGCGGCGATCTTTGCAGTTCCCTGCAGCGCGACGTTGTCGTCCTTTACTCCAGTTCCGTTTACTCGTGTGTCCTTTGCCAAAGTGAGCTTGCCGAAGCTTCCAGCCGGAGCTTCGAAGTCGCGCGCGCTACGGAAAGCGCCGGACGCCAAAAACGAGAACCGGCCGTTCTGCGCGCTGATGGAGCCAGACGGGCGCCTCTGCCGGTCGTTGTCGCTGTACCGGTAGCGAAGCAGTCCGCCAACATGCGGAGCGCCTGCGGTAAACAACGGAGCGACGTTAATAAGATTGATGACGCCACCAATTGCATCGGTCCCGTAAAGAACCGATGCGGGACCGCGTACTACTTCAATTCGGTCGAGTCCATCAAGACCGACAAGTGCTGGCAGCTCGCCAAAATCCTGCTGGCGGCGCGTGTTGTTCAGGCGTACACCGTCCTCAAGGAGAAGAATTCTCTGGCCGCGCTGACCGCGTATGATCGGGCGGCCCTGGTTTGCGCCGCTACCCGTAATGTCGACTCCAGGATATTCGCGCAGCAGCTCGGCAGATCCATTTGCGAGGGCGCCACGGATTTTCGCGCTGTCTATAACGATGACAGGACTGGCTGTCTCGATTACCGGCTTTGGACTGCGCGTCGCGGTTACAGTCACGGTTGCAATGGACGTTGCAGTTGAGTCCCGTGATGCCGGCGAAGTTCCCTGCGCATTTGCAGGAGCGGCGAAGCCAAGGATCATCGCGGGAAGGGAAAAAATGAGGCAAGGGCGAACTGTTCTATTAGACAAGAAAACGCTCCGTTTTCAGTATGGTTTCGTGTATCGGAAACTAGAGGCCGATACGTCCCGAGGGGAGTCCCGGCTTCGGCCGTAATCTGACCGATCCTATGGTTGCCGCCGTACCATCCTCGCATAGCTTTCGAACCATGTCCATGCGAGAAAAACTGGAGCTTCTGGAACGGAAGCGCGCGGAGTCAGAGCTCGGCGGCGGAGAGGCGCGCATCAAGGCGCAGCACGCCAAAGGAAAACTGTCAGCGCGAGAGCGCCTCGACCTCCTTCTCGATGAAGGGAGTTTCGTAGAGCTCGACCGTTTCGTTACTCATCGGTCCACGGATTTCGGACTCGAAGACCAGAAAGTGCTCGGCGACGGCGTTGTGACAGGATTCGGCAATATCGAGGGCAAGCTGGTTTATGTCTTCTCCCAGGATTTTACCGTGTTCGGCGGGTCGCTCTCGGAGACATTCGCCGAGAAGATTTGCAAGATCATGGATCTCGCGGTGCGCAATGGAGCGCCTGTCATAGGCCTGAATGACTCAGGCGGCGCGCGGATCCAGGAAGGGGTTGTCTCGCTCGGCGGCTACGCTGACATTTTTCTCCGCAATACGCTTGCTTCGGGTGTTGTTCCGCAAATTTCTGCGATTCTCGGGCCCTGCGCTGGTGGCGCGGTCTACTCACCTGCTATTACCGACTTCATTTATATGGTGCGCGGGTCATCCTACATGTTCGTCACCGGTCCGAATGTCGTCAAAACGGTGACGCACGAAGATGTTACAATGGAAGTGCTGGGTGGCGCGGACACGCATACGACAATGTCAGGCGTCGCTCATTTCGCTCACGATTCCGAGCCCGCCTGCCTGCAGGCAATACGAGACCTGTTCCGTTTTATACCGCTGAACAACCTGTCTGACGCGCCGCGGGGAATGAGCTCCGATCCAGATGAACGCAGAGACGAGGAGCTGCTCGACATCGTCCCCGACAATCCCAACAAACCCTATGACATGCACGACGTCATTCGGCGCGTTGTTGACGATGGGGAATTTTACGAGGTGCAGCCGGAGTACGCGAACAACATCATCTGCGGTTTTGCGCACCTTGGAAAGTTCAGCGTTGGTATTGTCGCGAACCAGCCGGCGATCCTGGCAGGGGTGCTGGACATCAATGCCTCAGTAAAAGCTGCGCGTTTCATCCGCTTCTGCGACGCGTTCAACATTCCGCTCGTCACTTTTGAGGATGTTCCCGGATTTCTTCCCGGAGTTGCGCAGGAGCATGGTGGGATCATCAAACATGGGGCGAAGCTGCTCTACGCCTATTGTGAAGCGACCGTACCTAAGCTCACCGTAATCACCCGGAAAGCATACGGTGGTGCATATGACGTCATGAGCTCAAAGCACATCCGTGGGGACTATAACGTCGCTTGGCCCACCGCTGAAATCGCAGTTATGGGACCAAAGGGGGCTGTTGAGATTCTTTTCAGGAAGGAAATCAATGAAAGCAAGGACCCTGCGAAGGCGACCGATGAAAAGATCGAAGAGTACCGTCAGAAGTTCGCGCATCCGTACGTGGCCGCTTCGCGCGGTTTTCTGGACGACATCATCGACCCGCGCGATACTCGACCGCGATTGATCGAAGCTTTAAAATCATTGCAGAACAAACGGGATAAGAATCCGCCGAAGAAGCACGGGAATATTCCGCTATAGACGTCGGGCCCGGCAGCGCCGGAGCGGCGCTGTCGAGTCCCAAGTCTACTCCAAGGGCTCTTTGTACAGAGAAGCGAACCGTTTCTTGAGCAGCTCAACCTTGGGCGCATCGTTGATGACGATGTAAGGCTGGTTAGGATGCTGTGCCAAATAGTTCTGGTGGTATTCCTCCGCAGCCCAGAACTTGTTCAGCGGTGCAACCTGGGTGACGATTGGCTTGTTGAACGTCTTGGCCGCGGTGAGCTGCGCGATATAGGCATCCACAGCTTTTTTCTGCGCCGGCGTCGTAAAGAGAACAGCCGACCGGTACTGGGTACCGTGATCCGGGCCCTGACGATTCAGCTCTGTCGGGTCGTGCACGGTGAAAAAGATCTGCAGGAGCTGGGAGTATGAAACAACCGAAGGGTCGAAAACGACCTGCACTGATTCTGCGTGCCCAGTTGAACCCGACGAAACTACTTCATAGTCCGGAGCGGCACGTGTGCCGCCGGCGTATCCCGATTGCACGGACGTCACGCCCTTGACTCGGCGAAAGACAGCGTCGATTCCCCAGAAGCATCCGCCGGCGAAGACCGCAGTCTCTTTCCCCGGCGAGGCTGCAAGCGGTTCGGCTGCCTCTGCATTCGGAACGTTCAACGACAGTGTCCTGGACGCTGAAAGCCGCCCGCCGAAAAGGAACAGTCCGGCAGTGACTGTCGATACAATTGCTATAACACGCGCTGTTGAGAAGCTCATCGTCGGGCCGAGGTTAGTGTTGAATTGTATACCCAATAGTAGTAACAGAGGTTCCACGTGGTTGCAAAGATGCGTCTATCTTTAGGGCACACATGGGTTTGCAATGTTCAAGAAAGTCCTGATAGCCAACCGCGGCGAAATCGCCGTGAGGGTCATCCGCGCATGTCACGAGCTCGGCGTCTCGGCTGTCGCCGTGTTCAGCGAGGCCGACGCGCACGCTGCCCACGTAAGGGAAGCAGATGAGGCTATCTGTATTGGTCCAGCCGCATCGTCGGAGAGCTACCTCAAGGGTGAGCGAATCATCGAGGCGGCGCTAAGCGCAGGCGCTGAAGCGATCCACCCCGGATACGGATTCCTTTCCGAGCGCGCCTGGTTTGCCCGCGCGGTTCGTGATGCGGGGCTGGTATTCATTGGTCCGCCGGCCGAAGCGATTGAGGCCATGGGAAGCAAAGTCGCAGCGCGAAGGTTGGCGATTGCTCACAACGTTCCAATTGTGCCGGGCACCACCGAACCAATCACAGATGTGTCAGAAGCTGAAAAGTTAGCCGGGAAATTCGGCTTTCCGGTGCTGCTCAAGGCTGCGGCGGGAGGTGGCGGAAAAGGTATGCGTGTCGTGCGCGAAGCGGGCGAGTTCCGCGCCTCCCTGGATGCTGCGCGGCGTGAAGCAAAGAACGCCTTTGGTGACGACGCCGTTTACATCGAGAAATACATCGAAGGTCCGCGTCACGTTGAGATACAGGTACTGGCCGATGCACACGGCAATGTTGTCTCCCTGGGTGAGCGCGAGTGTTCAGTTCAGCGGCGTCACCAGAAGATGATAGAGGAGGCGCCAAGCGTTGCGGTTAATGCAGAGCTGCGCGCACGAATGGGTGAGACTGCAGTCCGTGCCGCGAAGGCAGCCGGATACGTGAACGCCGGCACATGCGAATTCCTGCTGGCCAGGAATGGTGATTTCTATTTCCTCGAGATGAACACCCGCCTCCAGGTCGAGCATCCGGTAACTGAGTTTGTGACCGGAATCGACATTGTGCAGTGGCAGCTGCGCATCGCAGCAGGAGAAAAACTTCCATTCAGTCAGGAAGACATCGTTCCGCGCGGGTGGGCGATCGAATGTCGCATCACGAGCGAGGATCCTTCAAACGGCTTCCTGCCGTCTACCGGCCGAATCGAATACCTGCACGTTCCGAGTGGTCCCGGGGTGCGCTGGGATTCGGGAATCGAGACTGGCAGTGAGGTGGGGCTGCATTACGATCCGATGCTGGCAAAGCTCATTGTATTTGCGCCGACGCGGCTCGCCGCAGTTGAGCGAATGCATCGCGCGCTCACCGAGCTCTCAGTGTTCGGCGTCGAGACATCGCGCGAGTTTCATTTGCGCGTGATGGAAGATGAAGAGTTTCGCCGTGGAGACATCGAGATTCAGTGGCTGGAGCGCCGTCTTCCATCGCTGTTGGAAAAGCTGCCACCGTCATCAGTTCTGCGGAGTGCTGCAATTGCCGCCGCGCTAATAGCCGAGCGTGATCGCGAACGTCGTCAACCGCCGGCGACTGAAGCATTTGCTCCGCCGGATGCTGCTGCGACGAATAACAGCTGGAAGCAGACGGCTCGGCTCGAGGGTTTGCGATGAGCGAGCTCAAGCAGGTGGAGATTGAATCCATCGCTGCTGGCGGGGACGGCGTCGGGCGGAGTGACGGTCTCGTGCTCTTCATTCCGCGCACGGCGCCTGGGGATCTGGTCACGGTGAATTTCAAGTCGAAGGGAAGGTTTGCCCGCGGATCTGTCCGCACTGTGGACCGGCCTTCGTCCGCGCGAGTCGATCCCGCATGCACCCACTACAAGCGCGACCGATGTGGTGGCTGCCAGATTCAGCATATCGATTATTCTACGCAGCTCGTGCAAAAGCAGCATATCGTGCGCGATGCGATGACCCGCATCGGCAAACGCACTGTAGACCCGCCGGAGATTGTTGCAAGTCCAAAGGAATGGGAGTACCGCACCAAGTTGACGCTTGCCATTCGTGAGGAGGGAGAGAAGCGAATTGCGGGATTGCATCGCTATGACAATCCCGCCGAGATATTTGATCTCCGGCAGTGCCCGATAACCGATCGTCGGGTTGTGGACACATGGCTGGAGATCAAGCAGTACCTGGACCTGCTGCCCGGTGATGATTCGGAGTTGCGGGGAAGCGTCACGGTCAGTGCCCAGGGATGTGCGTTCGTCGTGATTGGGGGAGCGAGCTGGGATAAAGTCGGAGAGTTCGCAGATGCAATGAAGGCACTCGTCGCGATCTGGTGGGAACCAAGTGAAGGCCGCCGCCAACTCGTCATCGACAGGCGCCTGAGCCCTGCGCCGCTAGCATCGTTCGTTCAGGTCAATCCTGCTGCAGCAACTCTGCTGCGCAATCATGTGTTCGCAGCGGCGGCTGCATCGGCGCCTTCTTACCTGATCGACGGATACGCCGGCAACGGTGAAATTGCGATCAGGCTCGCGCAGAGTGGGGTTCGCGTGACGGCCATTGAGCTCGACCCCGAAGCATCCGCATGGAGCAGCGAGCATATGCCGTCCGGCTCGCACTCTATTCGGGGCAGAGTTGAGGATGTGTTGATGGGTGAGATGCCGGCCGACACGGTGCTGCTCAATCCGCCGCGGATCGGCCTGGACGAAGGAGTACCTGCCATTCTTGAGAATGCGGAGAGAAAGCCGGCGCGCGTCATCTATACCAGCTGCAATCCTGCAACTCTGGCCCGCGATGTTGCAAGAATGCCGAGCTACGAAATTGTCGCGATGAAATCGTTTGACATGTTCCCACAGACGGCGCATGTCGAAACCGTGTGCGAACTGGTTCCAGCCGCATGAAATATTTCGTGCGCATTGGCGACCAGGAGCTGGTAGTAAACCTCGATGGCGAAGGCGTCCACTTTGGCGATGAGTCAGTTAAGGCATATGTCGAAGATGTGAGCGGCACTCCGGTTCACATGGTGACGATAGGAAGTGAAGTGCATCGCGTTCTTGTGCGTCGCGACCGCGACCGCGGCAAGGGGGCTTACGCGCTCTGGGTGGGTGGGTATCGCTTTGATGTCGAAGCGCTCGATGAGAGATCAAAAACCATTCGCGAGCTTTCCGGTGATCGCGACAAGGCAACGGGACCCGCCCCGCTCATCGCGCCAATGCCGGGACTCATTGTTCGGGTGAATGTGCAGGTTGGCGACGAAGTTCAGTCGGGACAGGGTGTTGTGGTGATGGAGGCGATGAAGATGGAAAACGAGCTGCGCAGCTCTTCAGCCGGCCGAGTCAAGGCGATTCTTGCCCAGCCTGGAACCGCCGTCAAAAAAGGCACGAGGCTCGTCGAGCTGGAGTAGCTACAGGCAGGGAAGATCGTAGAAACAGTCCTTGTATCTCGGGAAGCGGATGCGCACCGAACGGAGTCCGTTTATTGCAAAAGCTACCGGCCAGGTGGCACCGGCTGGCTCGATGGCGGGACCATGTCGTTGATTCGAAGATAGACCACAAGATTTCCGTAATGTTCGCCATTGTGCGTCGCATTGACGATCAGTGAATAAATGCGCGGATGACTTTGGCCGAAAATTGTGGTTGCGGCGCCGGCCTGCTCATCGGTCTGTGCATAAGCCCGATTGCAGTATTCCGTAGAAGCCTTGAGTGCCGCGATCAGCCCAGCCTTCGTCTTAACACTCTTCTCGATGTCATCCTCCGAGCGCTGCGACTCACCAAGTGCCGATGCACAGAACATGTGTTGCGCGCCGGCGACATGCCCGATCAGCTGACCAAAAGTCCGAACTTTCGGCGATGGTCTGAACGAATATTTGTTCTCCGGCATCTGCTCGGCAGCCCGCGTTATGTAGTCTGTAAGCTGTTCCCAGGTGGCCCGGGCGCTGGCAACCGCCGGGCCGCTGGATATAGGTGCGCTTTGAGCGCCAAGAGGGGTAGCAGAAATGAGGAACAACATCAGGAGAGATTTCATCCGGGCTCCATGGAGTTAAGTTGGAAGATACGGGATGCATATTGAGCCCTGGACGCACTTTTGGCCAGTGGACTGCCTCCATCCATACGGTTGACACTCCCCCCAGATTACCCTAAGTTTAAAGGCTGTCGTAGAACTGACTTAGCGCCGATTTTGTCGCCCGACTTTTAGCATTCAAATGAAGACTTTTACCGCATCACCCGCAACGATTACGCATCAGTGGTTTATTGTCGACGCCGAAGGCATGGTGCTCGGCCGTCTGGCCACTGAGATCGCGAAAATCATCCGCGGAAAACACAAGCCGACGTTTACCCCGCACATGGATACGGGTGACAACGTCATCGTCATCAACGCGTCCAAAGTTCGCGTGACCGGCAAGAAGGCAGAGCAGAAGCGGTATTTTCGCCACACCGGGTACATGGGTCACGAACGCTTCACGCCGTTCGAGACGATGATCGAGAAGCACCCTGAGCGCGTTATTGAAAAGGCAGTCTACGGAATGCTTCCGAAGACCGCTCTCGGGCGCCAGGTGCTCCGCCGGAAGCTGCGCGTTTTCGCAGGTGACAAGCATGACCATTCGGCACAGACGCCGAAGGTATTGGACCTCAAGAAGAGTGACTCGAAGTAATGGCTGAAAACCAGACGACGCACACGATCGGACGCCGCAAGGAAGCGAGCTGCAGACTGTACCTGAAGCCAGGTTCGGGAAAATGGTCGGTCAATGGACGCACCCTCGGAGATTATTTCCCGCGCCCCGCGCACGTCTCCGCGATTCAGCAGCCGTTCACGGCGACTGACACGCTCGGACGCTATGACATCATGGCGAAAGTGCAGGGTGGCGGACTGACGGGTCAGGCCGGCGCGCTGAGACTCGCAGTTGCACGCGCGCTCGTGAAGCTGGACGAAACCCATCGCCGGAAGCTCCGCGATCTCGGCCTGCTTACGCGCGATGCGCGTGCAGTCGAGCGCAAAAAGCCAGGCCGTCCGAAAGCAAGAAAGAAGTTCCAGTTCAGCAAGCGGTAAAACCAAGCAGTTTCATCAAACACTCTGCCTGAGCCTGCAGCGGGTGCCGTGAAAACGGTCGAAGCAGGCGATGAAGGCAGAGGATGTTTAAAACCCGTCCGGTACACCCGGACACAATCAATGAGGCAAGTTCAGTAGATGTCGCAGCCCAATCTCGAGCAGTTGCTCGAAGCCGGAGTTCACTTCGGCCACCAGACCCGCCGTTGGAATCCGAAGATGCGCCGTTTCATCTTCGCGGAACGGAACGGGATTCATATCATCGATCTGCAGAAGACCCTTCGGCAGCTCGAGCTCGCCCAGAAGCGCGTTCGTGAAGTTGTGCTCCGTGGGGAGGCCGTTCTTTTCGTCTGCACTAAGCGCCAACTGGTCAACATCGTCAAGTCTGAAGCTGAACGCTGCGGAGCGATGTTCGTCACCGAGCGCTGGCTTGGCGGACTGCTCACCAACTTCCAGACCGTGAAGAAGCAGGTTCGCAGACTGAAGGAGCTGGAAGCGGGCAGTGAGGAAGGCGGAGATTTCGAGAACTACACAAAGAAGGAACGACTGATGATGAGCCGGCAGCGCGACAAGCTGGCAAAGAATCTGTCGGGTATCAAAAGCATGACGCGTCTTCCGGGACTGATCTTCGTAATCGATTCCAAGAAGGAGCGGATTGCCGTTGCAGAAGCGAACAAGCTTAACATTCCGCTGATCGCTCTCGTAGACACCAATGCCGATCCAGATCTCATTACCGTTCCGATTGCCGGAAACGACGACGCGATCAAGTCGGTAGAGCTCGTGACCAGGGCAATCGCCGACGCAATTGTGGAAGCGAAGCGTGAAGCGCCGGTGCGCGAAGAAGTTGAGGAAGCGGAGTCTTATACATACAGCTCGGATCGTGGCAGCGAACCTGCCGGCGGTGATGAAGAGAGAAAGAGAAAGCGTCGTCCTCGCAGACGTCGTGCAAAGCCTGAGGCAATTGCAGCGCGCCTGAAGACAGGGGAAGCCGGGGAAGCTGGAGAAGCGGGCGAGGCAGTCGAAGGAGATGCAGAAGGAGCAGCAGGTGATGCTCCCGGCGAATCGGCAGAAGGTTAAGTTTCCCACGCTCAGCGAGGGATTCGCGCCGCCGGGCAGGTAGTCCGGCGGCGTTCTAATAAGTCAGAGTTGCGGACCAGTTCCGCTGAACGATTTGAGGTAACAAAGATGGCGTTTACAGCAAAGGATGTTGCCACGCTCCGTCAGAAGACGGGAGCCGGAATGATGGAGTGCAAGAAGGCCCTGACTGAGACGGGCGACATGGACAAGGCCGTGGAATACCTTCGTACGAAGGGAATCGCCAAGGCCGGCCAGCGCATGGGAAAGCAGACGAGCGAAGGTGTTGTCGGCAGTTACATCCACCACAACGGAAAGGTGGGCGTGATGGTCGAAGTGAACTGCGAGACTGATTTCGTTGCCCGCACCGATGATTTCAAGCAGCTCGTGAAGTACATCGCCGAGCATATTGCCGCGGCGGCTCCACTCGGTGTGGACAAAGATTCGGTTCCGTCGGACAAGGTGGAGTCGGAGCGCCGCATTTTCGAGCAGCAGGTCAAGGAAAGCGGAAAGCCCGAGAATCTTATCCAGAAGATCGTGGATGGAAAAATCGAAGCCTACTATAAGGATGTAGCCCTTGTTCACCAGGCCTGGGTGCGGGAGCCGAAGAAAGTCATCGGGGACCTCATTAAGGAACTGGCCGCAAAGGTCGGCGAGAATATCCAGGTGCGCCGGTTCGTCCGATTCCAGCTGGGAGAGGAGTAACAAAATTGTGCCGAAGCTAGCCTACCCCCGAATTCTGCTGAAGCTGTCAGGCGAAGCACTCGCGGGTGAGCGAGGCTCCGGCTTCGATTTCGACACAATCTCGCGCATAGCCGACGAGATAAAGGATGTGGCCGACATGGGAGTCAGTGTCGGCCTCGTCATAGGTGGCGGGAACATGGTGCGTGGCGCGCAGATCGCCCAGCTTGGAATGGATCGCGTGAGCGCGGACTACATGGGAATGCTTGGCACAGTGATCAATGCGCTTGCGATGCAGGATGTTCTCGAGCGCCGCAACATCGAAACTCGCGTCATGACTGCGCTGAGTATGTCAGAAATTGCCGAACCGTTCATTCGCCGCAGGGCAATGCGTCATTTCGAGAAGGGACGCGTGGTGATATTTGCAGCTGGCACCGGCAATCCGTATTTCTCAACGGACACGGCAGCCGCGCTTCGGGCAATCCAGGTGAAGGCGAATATCATTATCAAGGCGACGAGCGTTGATGGAGTATTTTCAGCCGATCCGAAGAAGGATCCCAAGGCAAAGATGTTCAAGACGATCAGCTATTCGGACGTGATCCAGAAAGAGCTCAAGGTGATGGACCACACTGCGATTACGCTTTGCAAAGAGAACAAGCTTCCAATCCTCGTTCTCAACATTCACAAACATGGAGCCATCGCGCGCGCTGTTAAGGGTGAGCGCATTGGAACAATGGTACAATGAGCAAGGTTCAGGAAACGATTCCGGATATCACGAAGGACGCGCGCGCCAACATGGAAAAGGCGCTGGAAAGTTCCAAGCGCGAGCTTGGTTCCATCCGCAGCGGAAAAGCGTCTCCCAGCATGCTGGACACTATTCGAGTCGATGCATACGGAAGTCAGGTGCCTCTCTCGCAAGTAGCGAGTGTTTCGGCCCCGGAGCCCCGGATGCTCATGATCACTCCGTGGGACAAGGGGCTGACGTCCGCAATCGAGAAGGCAGTTCGCGAATCGGACCTTGGATTGAATCCGCAGTCGCAGAGCGGAACGATCCGTGTTCCCCTGCCAGCGCTGAATGAAGAGCGCCGCAAGGAGCTCGTTAAAGTGCTGCACAAGCTCACTGAGGAAGCCCGGATTGCCGTTCGCCATGGGAGAACTTCGGCGCGCGACCGCCTCAAGGCGCTCAAGAATGTGTCCGAGGACGACGTGAAGCACGCCGAGAAGGAGCTTCAGAAGCTGCACGACGACTACATCGGAAAGGTTGACGCGCTCCTTAAGGCGAAAGAAGCTGAAATAATGGAAGTCTGAGTCGTGTCTGAACTGACACGACGCACGCTGTTCGCCGTAGTCGCGGCGCCGCTCGGTATTCTATTTGTCTACTTGGGCGGCGCTCCACTGGCCACCATGCTCGGAGTGATTTCTGCACTCGGCGCGTGGGAGATTCAGCGTATGGCCACGGCCAACGGCGTCGAGCCGCTGATGCCGGTTGGCATTGTTGTGGCCGGGTTGATTCCCATTGCCGTTCACGGATACTACCTCGGCGTCTTTCATCTCTCGCTTACTGCAGGGATCGTTCTTTTTCTGCTGCTGCTGGCCAGTGCGATCTGGCTGCGCGGTCCCGAGCGCCGTCCCATCAATTCAGTCGCACTTACGGCAATGGGTGCGCTTTATCCGGGAACGATCGCGTACATCTACGCTATTCGGCATCATCCCTATACCATCGAGCGCCTGGCGGGAACTGTGCTTGTTGTGATGCCGATTCTCCTGACCTGGGCGACGGATACCGGCGCATATTTCGTAGGAAAGACAATCGGTAAAAGGAAATTGATTCCCTCGGTCAGTCCGGGAAAGTCGGTCGAAGGTGCGATTGGCGGGCTCATCCTCACGGTGATTGTCGCTGCTCTGTACGCGCGCTTTGTGCTGCGTCCGTACGCCGATCTCGGACTGTCGATGACCAATGCAATTCTGTTTGGAGTTGTCGTCAGCATCACGGCCCAGATTGGAGATCTTGTTGCGTCGCTGATGAAGCGTGATGCCGGTGTGAAGGATTCCTCGAAAATCCTTCCCGGACATGGTGGCATCGTTGACCGTTTCGACAGCCTCTTCTTCGTGATGCCCGTTGCGTTCCTGCTGTTGAACAGGCTTCTAGTCGTCGCGCCGTAGCGAGCCGGCAAGTGGTCAAGCGGGGAATTGCGCTGCTCGGTTCGACCGGGTCGATTGGTACTACAGCGCTGCGGGTCATCGCCCGACAGGAAGAGAGATTTTCGGTGGCGGCTCTTACCGCATTCAACAACGCGCCGCTGCTCCGCGACCAGGAAAAGCAGTTCAATCCCTCATTCGTCGGGATTGTAAATCCCGGCGACGTTCAGTCCAACGGCTGGCGCGTGGGAGCAGAGTGTCTCGTTGAAGCGGCGACTCGCAAGGACGCTGACATTGTGCTGAATGCCATTGTAGGTGCGGCCGGATTGGACGCGACCCTCGCAGCGCTGAAGGCCGGGAAGCGCGTGGCGCTTGCGAACAAGGAAACACTGGTTATCGCAGGAGAGCTTGTTGCGGCTGCTTGTCGCGAGGGTGGTGGCGAGATTGTGCCCGTGGACAGTGAACACTCCGCAATACTTCAGTGTATTGCTGGCAGGCCGCTGGAGACTGTGAGGCGCGTAATACTCACTGCATCCGGTGGACCTTTCCGCGGCTGGTCCAAGGACCAGCTTTCCAATGTCAAAGTCGAAGAAGCGCTGAAGCACCCGACCTGGAAAATGGGCCGCAAGATCAGCGTGGACAGCGCGACCCTGGCCAACAAGGCACTCGAAGTTATCGAGGCCCATTTTCTTTTTGGACTTCCGTATGACAAGATCGAAGTCGTCGTTCATCCGCAGAGCATCATCCACTCATTTGTCGAATTCGTGGATGGAAGCGTGATCGCCCAGATGAGCATTCCAAACATGGAGCTGCCCGTTCTATATGCACTCACCCACCCTGACCGAGTTGCCGATAATGGCATCCCGCCTTTCGATCCTGTGGAATCGTCCCCAATGACATTCGAGCGTGTGGCTCGCGATCAGTTTCCCGCCATGGAGCTGGGAATCAGTGCGGGACGGCGCGGAGGCGCTGCGCCGGCAGTGTTCAATGCAGCCAATGAAAGCGCGGTTGCCCGCTTCCTGAATGGACAGATTGGGTTTGCGGATATTCCGCGGGCCATTGACTCCAGTCTTTCAAAGCTCGCTGACCTTCCCAGCTCAACGCGCGATGACCTTCTCGCCGCGGATGCCTTTGCCCGCCGGCATGTCGAGGAAATGTTCAAATGCTAGCGTGGATTGCACCGCTCGTTGTCTTCGGGATCGTTGTCTTCGTCCACGAGCTTGGACATTTTCTCGCTGCGAAAGCCGTGGGAGTCTACGCGCCACGCTTTTCCATAGGCTTCGGAAAGACTCTGTGGAAAAAACGCAGGGGCGAAACCGAGTACGTAATTGGCGCTCTTCCGCTAGGCGGGTACGTGCGCCTCGCATCGAAGGACGATGAGGCGACAGCGTTTCTCGAAGGTGGAAGCGAGAACTCAGCGGTTCATGCCGGCTCCAAGGACGATTGGGATCCGGAAGCGATGATTCCGTTCGGGCCAAAGCCAATTCCGGAAAATCGCTGGATGGAATCCCAGTCGCTGCCTGGAAAGCTGTTCATCATGATCGCAGGTGTCACGATGAACCTTATTCTCGGCTATGTCGTGCTCACCGGAATGTTTATCGGCTATGGCAAGCCGTACCTTGCGACCCGCGCAGACTCTCTGCTGGCCGATCGGCCTGCAGCGCACGCGGGGATGAAAGCGGGTGACAGCATCGTGGCTGTAAATGGACAGCCTCTCAAGGATTGGGACTCCCTACTCAAGCATGTTGGCGCCTCCGCAGGCGTGCCGCTAACACTGACAGTTGTTCGCAATGGCAGCACCCGGGACTACCAGGTGACGCCGGTACCGGAAGAGGCGATAAATCCGGAGACGGGAAAGAAGGAGACAGTTGGACGAATCGGAATAGTTGCACGAACGGGGACCACTTCGGTGCCTCTCGGCGAAGCACTGAGCGCCGGCGCGACAGCCACGGCTGGAATGGCGACGAGTGTTCTGGGCTCTCTGAAAAAACTGGCCACCAGAGAAGTGAGCGCCAAGGAGCTGGGCGGGCCGATCGCAATTGCACAGGCTTCGGTGCAGGCCGCGCGGGGTGGATTGGAGCCGCTGCTGCTCCTGATCGCGTTCATCAGCATCAATTTGGCAGTTTTCAATTTGCTGCCGATTCCAATCCTCGACGGAGGCCAGATTCTCATCATGCTGCTCGAATCTGCGAAAGGAAGTCCGTTCAGCATGAAGACCCGCGAGATTATCCTGAAGGCCGGTCTCGGCGTCATTCTTCTGTTAGTAGCCCTGGTCATGTACAACGACATTCGCAGGCTGGCTCATACGATTTTTGGCATTGGCTGAACGAATCGCCGCGGTAAATTGAAGGGTTATGGAATATCCCGATCTTGCTGAGCGCGTTGCTGAAGTCAGGGCTCGAATTAATGCAGCGGCAGCGCGTGGTGGGCACGGTCAAAGTGTGACTCTGGTGGCAGTGACGAAGACACACGGAGCGGAAGCGGTCGAGGCAGCGCACGCATGCGGACTCAAAGACGTTGGCGAGAACAAAGTTCAGGAAGCAATTGAAAAGATGTCGCGGGTATCGTCGCCGGTTCGGTGGCACCTGATCGGACATCTTCAGCGAAATAAGGTGAAAGGGATTGATCAGTTCACGCTGGTGCATTCGATTGACAGCGGCCGGCTCGCTGATGCGGTTCACAAATTTGGAATAGAGCGTGGGCGAGCAGTTGACGGACTAATTCAGGTGAATGCAAGCAGGGAAGAGTCGAAGGGCGGATATCGGTTAAACGACATTCGTCCGGAGGCTGAACGACTGATGCTTCTTTCAGGAATACGGATTTGCGGCGTGATGACGCTGGCGCGGCTGGATGCGCCGGAGAAGGAGCTTCGCGAATCGTTCGCGGATGCGAGAGCGGCCCGTGATGTATTGGCAGCGACCGGTCATCCGGCTCGCGAGCTTTCGATGGGAATGTCACAGGATTACGAGATCGCGGTGGAAGAGGCCGCCACAATGGTGCGGCTCGGCACCACCTTATTTGGAGCACGTGAAAAATGATTGAAGACGAATCATTTCATCTTACGCCGTTGGATGTTCGCCGCTACGACTTCGGCCGCGCCCTGCGCGGTTACGACCCGAAGCGTGTTGACACCTTTCGCGACCAGGTCGCGGAGGAGATGGACCGACTTACTCGTGTGAACGGGGATCTTGACTCCAAGGCGCGGACATTCCACGAGCAGCTTCGCGCTTTTAGGGAACGCGACAAGGCATTGAACGATGCCCTAATCTCCGCGCAGCAATTGCGCGGGGAGATGAAGGACCAGGCCGAGCGGGAATCGCAGCTGACAGTCCGCGAAGCGCAGGCCGAGGCGGAAAAGATTGTTGAAGCGGCGCGCGCCGAAGTGCGGCGGATGCAGGCCGAGCTGGATGCGCTGGATCGGTCGCGGCGGAGTTATCTCGCCCAGATGCGCACAGTTCTTTCGCGGCAGCTCTCTGAGCTGGAGGCTTCCGCCGTTGACGCCAATCGCGCCAGCCCCGACGGAAAGGCCGGCGAGTAGTTCCTTGAACACTCTTTTGCCCCACTCACTCGGATGACCGAGCGGTTTCGCGCGCTTCCCACCGACAGAACTGCCGACGACATTGAGCAGGAGATACTGTCGCTATGGGAAAGCGAGAACCTTTTCGCGCGCGTAAGCGCGAATCCGGAAAGCAAGCCGGAGTTTGTTTTTTTCGAAGGTCCTCCGACGGCCAACGGAAAACCTGGAATCCATCACGTCTTCTCAAGAACGCTGAAGGACCTTTTCTGCCGGCATCGCGCAATGAGCGGATTCCATGTCACGCGAAAGGCCGGGTGGGACACGCACGGACTTCCCGTCGAAATCGAAGTTGAAAAACAGCTCGGTATCAGTGGGAAGCAGCAGATCGAACAGATCGGCGTAGCAGAGTTTAACCGGTTGTGCAGGGAAAGCGTCTTCAGGTATCGGACTGACTGGGAGGCGCTCAGCAAGCGCATCGGGTACTGGCTCGACTACGAACATCCATATGTGACTTACAGTCACGACTATGTAGAAAGCGTTTGGTGGGCGCTCAAGACCCTTTTCGACAAGAACCGGTTGTATCGTGGCCACAAGATCCTGCCGTACTGCCCACGCTGTGAAACCGCACTCTCCAGTCACGAGGTCGCGCAGGGTTACAAGACTGTAAAGGATCCGAGCGTTTACATCGCGCTCGATCTTGCGGGAGCGACGAAGCGCCGGATTCTTGTGTGGACGACCACGCCCTGGACACTCGTGTCCAATGTCGCGCTCGCGGTGAATCCGGAGCTCGGCTATGTGGAGCTGCGCGACCTGGAAGATGAATCGGCGCCCACGCTTATTCTCGCTTCATCCCGAGTGAACGCACTGCTGGGCGATGATTACACGGCTCGCTGGCATACGCTTGGCCATGTGAAAGGGCGCGATCTGGTCGGAATGCGGTACACGCGCCCGCTGGATTGGGTCGAGTACGGAGAAGGCGCGCACGAAATAATTGTCGGGGAGAATTTTGTAACGGCTGAGGACGGAAGTGGTGTAGTGCACATGGCGCCCGCGTTCGGTGCAGACGACTATGCGGCGGGTCAGCGCAACAAGCTCGCTTTCCTGCAGCCCGTGGATGCCAGGGGAGAATTTCCGAAGGAAATGCCGCTGGTGGGCGGAATGTTCGTCAAGACCGCCGACAAGCTCATCGTCCAGGAGCTGAAACGGCGCGGCTCCCTGTGGAAGTCTCAGCAGTTCGAACACCAGTACCCGCACTGCTGGCGGTGCGAAACGCCGCTCCTTTACTACGCCCGCACTTCCTGGTTTGTCCGCACGACCGAATTCAGGGAAGAGATG
>JBKJPM010000043.1:0-17381 GCA_046595175.1 Gemmatimonadaceae bacterium | reverse complement strand
TCGATCAGGCAGAATGTCTTTCCAGATCCGGGGCCGGCGAGCACGAGAAGACAATCGACATCAGATTCGATTGCTTTGCGCTGGGAGTCTGTTGGTACCTGCGGAACGGCCACTGCTTTCAAGTTAGCCGAGCGGGCGCGCAACCATGATGCCGGTCGATCTCTTAATCGCGCTCACATAATCAGGAAGTGTCCGCTGGCTGATTTCTACGCTTCCGCCAGAAAGGGGCGCGTGCAGAACCCGCAATACTCCATCCCTGGGTCCGCGGTAAGCAAAGGCTGCATGGCTCACATCGAGTCCGGGAATGGACGTAGCAAACGCGAGAACATCGCCACTATGAATCTTATCCGAAATTGAAGCGATCTTCTCCGTCGCGACCACATACCGGGGGCGTGAATCCAGCGACCTCTCCATCTTCGCGATTGCATTCAACACGGCATCGCTCTTGAGCCCGGCATATGATGCGCGATGCTCGGTCATAAATCGAAGCGGACGAGTGTCGTTGATACCTCCGAGTTCTCTGCCGATGTCGCGCACGAGTCGCCGTTTTTCGCCGTTACTGATCCACTCGCTGAAATAGTGCAGGCGCGATGCGAATCCCAATCGAAGCCCGTCTCGGTAGCGCATCCTCTCTACTTCATCTGCAAATGCACCCCACGTGGGCTTGTCTGTCTTGCGAGCTGCGCGTGCAACTCCGAGACAGGATTCGACCAGAGTGACACAGTCGAATCCAGTCAACGAGAGCGCCAGGGGCTCCTGCTGTACTGGATCACCGCCCTTCTTCAGATACGCCTCGAGTGTAAATGCCACGTACTGAGTTCCGATCGCCATTGCGCCGACTTTCGATGCAGGCCAACCGATTGGGGCAGGCAGAAACCCTGTGGTGGCAACAGGCTCATGTAACTCCAATGCCCAAGCGTGCAGTCTTCTCAGGTCTTCCACTGTTGGTGGGTCGATTCCGGGACTGTTCTTCCCGATCGTTGAGCACGCATCAACCGGCATAATTCCAAACGCCGTCGCGGCAAAACCTGCCCGCTTCAAAAACTCACGGCGCGAAAACTCGCTCATCAACTGCCTCGATACGTGGAATACCCAAACGGACTGACAAGCAGCGGCACATGATAGTGCTGATCTCCTGCCGCCACGTTGAACGTCACCAGAATGTCGGAATAGAAACATTCCCGTGAAGACTTCCTGAAATAATCCGCTATCGAAAATGTCAGCGAGTATTCACCTGCACCAAGCTTGGTCCCCGCTCCAGCAATGTCCTTCACGCGACCATCACCGTCAGTAGTTCCCGACCCAAGCACTGCACCCCCGTGCCTGAGAACGACATGAACACCCTCAGCCGGTTTTCCGAGCGCAGTGTCCAGAACATGCGTGCTTAGTGTGCTCAAACGAATGTCTCCTCTTGGGGGCCCAGAAGCTTCTCGAGCCGTAGTTGCATGATCTTCTGCTGCTCCTCACATCCGACTCGAATTTCCTTCTCCGGACTGTTCCGCAACCTGTCTTTCGCAATGGTCAGCAGCTCGGCAGCGGTTTTTCCCTGAGCTGAGACTATATAGATGTAACCGAACCGGTCCTCATACTCCCGGTTTATCTCCACGATTTCCTTTCGCAGCTCGGCTTCCACTACATCCATCCCGGACTGCTCTCGTTCAGACCAGGCCGCACCTTTCTCTCCCTGCGACTTGGCACCAGTCTTTTCCCCAATTCTGGGATGGTGGGCGAACGCCTCCATGCAATCCCGCAAGGTCAGCGACTTCCAGAAGAGGTCGGCCGAAAAAAAAACGGAGTCCCGGAAACGAAAGGGACGCCGCGCAAGCATCATGGCAACCCATCTGGTTGATCCACAGCATTCCTTGAGCAGGGACCCCGCTTCATCGGCAGGCATCTCGTCCAGCTGCGTAACCGTCACCCTCGTCATTTACGTGGTCGCGCGTCCAAGCAGGCGCAATCGTGCGACTCCGCCGTCAGGGTAAATATTGAGTCGCACATGAGTGGCTGTGTCGGTGGACACATCCCATGAATGGCGTGCATGCGGCTCAACCGGTGTCTCGGCCAGCAGGGCATGCCACTTCGCTTTACCGGCGTCGAACCCGGTGACGCCTGCATCCATGAATTCGAGCATACACTGGCCGGGTGCATTTCCCTTGAAATGGTCGGTATCCATTTCGATTCGGTGCAACGTCCCGCGACGGGCAAGCTGGATGATTGTCCAGTCGTGACCCGGGCCGCGGCGGCGCTTTGTTTCCCATCCGTCGCCCATATGCGTTGACCTACCCGGCATGATCAGGTTCTGGGGATTTCCATAATGCATGTCACTTGCACCGATCACTACGCCGCCATTCTCCAGTGCCGCCAGATCGACTTCTCGGCCATCAGCAAAAAGTTTTTCATCCGGCATGACCTGACCGTGAACCCTGAGCCTGGCAACGCCACCGTCGGGGAAAATGCTGAAACGCAAGTGGGTTACCCGCCGCTTTGCGTCCGTTTCAAAAAAATTCTCGCTATCACCCTTGAGCTGCGATTTTGCCAGAATCGGCTCCCAGCGGACCTCGCCTCCGGTGACCCGGTCCAGTGCCGGGGAATTGTCGATCGAACATGCGTCGATGCTGGCCTGCTCGGGGAAATTTCCGGTGAAATAGCTCGTATCAATCACAACGCCTTTCACAATGCCAGGCCGGCCGAGCCGAACAATTGCCCAGTCAAATCCGGGGGACCGGCGACGCCGCGTCTCCCATCCGTCCATCCATTTTCCGCGCTCTGTATATTCGCCCTCCCGCCATTCAGGGGAAGTCGCCTTTATGAGATTTTCCTTGGGCGCAAAAAATTCGTCGTTCGCTGCAATTACAGCCCCGCCTAGCCGCTCGGAGGCGAGGTCAGGCAACTGCGTGAACGGCGGCTTCGGATGCCCCTCGGATGTCTTGTTCGCTGGCATCCCAAAGGGTAACACGGAAACTTTCAGAAGGTGAGGGGCGGGAAAAGCGCCCCGTCATGCTAAATTCCGGTTAGACCGTATCACCGGGGGGAGGAGTTTCATGCCGGGAAAATGCACGCACCTCAATCAGATAAGAGAGGTGAAGCCTTCAGCAAATGGTTGTGAGGATTGCCTCAAGATAGGATCGAGCTGGGTCCACCTGAGACTATGCCTTTCATGCGGCCATGTTGGGTGTTGCGATTCGTCGCCGAACAATCACGCCACTGCACATTTCATGTCTACCAATCACCCGGTTGTCCGAAGCTTTCAGAAAGGTGAAGACTGGGGATTGTGCTATATCGACGAGATGAAATTGGATGGCAAGCTGCTAAAAGTCGGGAAGAAGTAGCCCGGAATGTCAATCACTGGTGGAATGTCACGCGCTAGGTGACCCCGCGCGGACTGTCGACAGTAAAAACTTTTTTCCCTGCCACGTACGTGGCCAGGACTTTCCCAAAAAGTTTTCTTCCCGCGTACGGCGTCACCGGATTCTTGTGCGCCAGCCTTGCCGGATCCACAACGAAGGACGAATTCGGGTCCCAGATTACGATGTCAGCGTCGTAACCTGCCGCGAGCGACCCTTTCACTTTGGAAAGTCCGGCTAGCTTGGCTGTGTTCACACACATCCACTCCGCAATTCTCTCAACTCCAACGCCCCGCTCACGGGCGCAGGTCCAGACTGCAGGCATAGAGACCTGGAGTGAGGCGATGCCTCCCCACGCAGAAAAGAAATCACCATGGGTTTTCTTCATGTCCGGCGGACAGGGCGAATGATCGGATGCAACCAGGTCGATTTCGCCATCGATCAATCCCTTCCAGAGACCGTCGCGTTCATGAACACTCCTGACAGGCGGCGCGCATTTGTACTCAGTAGCTCCGTCCGGAATTTCCTCGGCCGCAAATGTGAGATAGTGCGGACAGGTCTCCACAGTGATCGGAAGACCGCGCGTACGAGCAGCGTTGATGATCTCGAGCGATGTCGCCGACGAAAGGTGTACAATGTGAACTGGAGTAGGGCACTCTTCAACCAGGCGAACAAGCATTCGTATGGCGGAGTGCTCAGACTCGATCGGGCGCGAGGCCAGATAGTCGGAATACTTTCGCGAAGGAGATGAGACGGGTTGCAGGCAGGCAGGGTCTTCGGAGTGAACCATTAACGGAATTCCGAGCCGTGCAAGAACTGGAAAGACTTTCCTGAGCTCCGCTTCATCCACGGCGGGGAATTCCTCGACGCCTGAAGGTGTGAGGAAGCACTTGAATGCGCATACTCCGGAATCGCGCAGCCCTTCGAGCTCGCCGGAGTTACCGGGAATTACACCGCCTATGTATTCAACATTGACGATTGTCTTGCCTCGCGCAGCTTTGCGTTTCGCCTCAAGACCAGCGACGCTCGTTGTAGCCGGGATTGAATTGAGCGGCATGTCTAGAATCGACGTGATTCCTCCAGCCGCGGCGGCACGCGTGGCCGTCTCAAACCCCTCCCACGCCGTCCTGCCTGGCTCGTTGACATGCACATGCGTATCAACAACACCAGGCATGATGACGCTGTCTCCAAAATCCTCAGGCCCTTCAACCTCCCATGTGCCGATTTTGAAAATTCTTCCATTCGCAATGTGGACGGATGCTGGACGAACCTCGTTCGGTAGAATCACGCGGCTGCTGCGAAGAATCACAGAGCGTGCTCGTAGCTCATCCCGGGACCAATGATTGTCATTATGAGCACTGATTTGTCCGTTACGCGGTAAACAATCCGGCATTCCTCTGTTACAAGCTGTCTGTATGCGGAATCCTCGGGGAGTAGCGGTCCGCTGTACGGATGTGATTTCAATTGATCAGCCGCCGCCAGCAGGTGATCACACAATTTCATCGCTCTCGCCGGAGAGGACTTCGAAGCGAATCGACAAATTTCGCGCAATCGATTCCGGGCGCGCTGCGCCCAGAGAACTTTCACCGTTTTCGAGTGCTTCTGGTATGACGGGACCTCGGAGGCTTGATACCGGCAAACTCCCGAACTTCCCGTGAAGTGCAAACTCTTCCCGCTGCTACATCCGCTTCAGCCGCACGAAGATCGCGTAACAATTCGCGCTCAGCAACGAGACCGTTGTACTCATCACGCGAGCAGAGCACAACACTCTCGCCTTCGCTCGGAGTTACAAGATATCGCCGTCCCCGACTGGATACCTCCCGAACCACGGCGTAAAGGTTGGCTCTCAGCTCTGTTGGTGAAATCGTCTTGGGAATCACAGAAGTCTCTTGCGGGAGTTATAACAACCAAAAGGCTGTACGTAATAACGTACGTACGGACAACCGCTCTGTCAACGGACCGCGGTTTCTTTCCAGAACCAGCGAAGCAGGTTTGTTGCAACAAGTAATCTGTAGTCACCGGTGGAACGCACGTCATCGATCGGCTTGATTTCGCCCGCCAGAATTTTCACCGCCTCATCGATGCTCGCACCTGTCGCAAGCGCTTTCTCCGTCAAGGGAACGCGGACGACCGTTGGACCTACGCTCCCATACGATAATTTCGGACCGTCCGAGGCCCGCACACCGGCGAACGCGACTTTGGAAATGGCCTGCGCCGCGCGCGTTCCGACTTTCCTGAACTTCTGTTCTCCATGAACACGAGGAATTTCAATTGCCACGATGAGCTCGTCCGGCTTCAGTACGCTCTTGCGATAGCCCGTGTAGAACTCAGTTATCGGGATCTTGCGCTCACCACCAGCCGAGCGCGCAACAATGATCGCTTCTGCAGCAAACAAGACAGGCAGTGAGTCACCCGCCGGAGACGCGTTCGCAACGTTGCCACCAATCGTCCCGCGATTCTGGATCTGCGCGCCGCCCACAAGCTGTGAAGCCTCGACGAGCATCGGCAACCTTTGCCGGATTTCGGGAGAACGGAGCAGTTCCGTGTACGTCGTCAGCGCTCCGATAACGACTGAATCGTCCCTGATGGAGATTCCACGCAGCTCCTTTAGCGACCAGATGTCGAGGAAACGGCGGTCGGTCGTGGTGCCGAAGTTCAGCGCAACGTAAACATCGGTCGCACCCGCAAGAGGCCTGCGCGGCTCATCTCGCAAAATGTTGAGCGCATCATCCAGGGTAGATGCGCTGCGTAAATTCAGCTCCGACACACCTATCCTCAAGCGATCACCGCCGTGCCTGCATCTTCCGGTATCGGCATTCCGCGCCATTTGAGCACCGCGCGATAGATCGCACTGTAACCGGTGCACCTGCAGAGATTTCCGGCAAGTGCGGTCTTGATCTCGTCCAGCGTCGGCTTCTCACTCAGGGTCAGCGCTGCGAGGATCATTCCCGGCGTGCATATCCCGCACTGTGCGCCGACTTCGTTCATGAACAGCTTCTGGAGCGGATGATTACCGCCGAGCCCTTCTATAGTAGTGACTTCTGCGCCGGCGGCCTGACCTGCGGGAATGATGCACGAGCAGACAGGCACTCCGTCAATGAGTACCGTGCACGCGCCGCACTCCCCTTCTCCGCACCCTTCCTTGGTGCCGGTGAGATGACATTCCTCGCGCAGCACATCGAGCAGACGTGCCGCCGGATGCGAGTCAACCTGAACCTGCTTTCCATTCAAAGTGAAGTTCACGCTGCCGCCGACGTTGAAATTCTTTCCGGCGTCGCAGGAATCTCTCTAACATCCAGACCGTAGTGTCGCAGCGCATTCACCACTGCCGGCGCGGGACCGTCCATCGGAAGCTCTCCCAATCCCTTGGCACCGAACGGTCCACCCGGATACGGATTCTCCATCATCACAACGTCAATCTCTCCAATGTCCAGCGTTGTTGGTATCACGTAGTTCGTCAGCTGCGCGTTTGCCATCGCGCCATTCTTCATCACCACGTTTTCAAGAAGCGCGTAACCGAGACCCTGCGCAGTCCCGCCTTCGATTTGTCCGCGCGCGAGCGCCGGGTGAATCGGGCGACCAAATTCCTGCACGGCGGTGAGTTTATCGACTCTCACTTCGTATGTATCGGGATCGATTGTCAGCTCCGCAACATCGCATCCCCATCCGAAGGTTGCATACGCATCGCCGCGATATGCTGCGTCATCCCACTTGATCCAGTCAGGAGGTGCATACATACGCTCCACAGACATCTCACCATTCTTCCTGTAATACTCCGCAGGCGTGAGTCCGCCAAGTTTTCCTTTCATCTCCTCGGCGCACTCCTCCAGAATTTTGCCGACCACCATGCACGTTCGGGACGCGACTGTGGGCCCACTGTCGGCGACTTTGGACGTATCAGGCTGCATCACTTCCACACTTTCGTATGGAATTCCCAGTGCGTCGGTAACGATTTGTGCATGCATCGTCCTTGTTCCCTGGCCGATCTCGGTGCTACCTACAGCGATGCGGACTCCGGTTGGCGTCAGGTCAATTCGGGCGCGCGATTTGAGATGGAGCTCGCCCGCCCCCGTAAATCCGGCGCCGTGATAAAACAGCGAGAGACCTATTGCTTTGTTCGTCCCCAGGAATTCCTTGTGCTTTCGCATGAAGTCAGTTCGCCTGACGGCCTCATCCAGCACCATATGGGCGCTGCTGTCTTCCTTCAGCTTCTGGCCGGTTGCGGTGATATCTCCCGGGCGCAGCGCATTGAGGCGGCGGAATTCTACCGGACCCATTCCTACGGCTTCAGCCAGGCGATCGACATGCGCTTCAACAGCAAATAGAGTCTGGGGTGCGCCGAACCCGCGAAATGCACCATTCGGTGGCGTATTGGTGAAAACTGCGCGCCCATGAATGCGGGTGTTTTCGCACTTGTATGGTCCAGCGGCATGAATGCATCCGCGTGAGAGCACTGTCGGGCTGAGCGTCACATACGCGCCGCCATCCATGATTACGTCTATGTCCATCCCAACTATTCGGCCATCGCGCATGAGCCCGGTGCGATGCCTCACTATGGAAGGATGACGCTTGGTCGTGGCCACCATGTCTTCGGTTCGATCGTAAATAATCTTCACAGGCCGGCCGGATTTGATTGCCAGCATTACCGCATGTCCGGATATCATCGACGGATACTCTTCCTTCCCGCCGAATCCGCCGCCCGTTTCAGTTTGAATTACGCGCACGTTGGGATGTGCGGATCCGAGCAGGCACCGCAGCGCCTTGATCACATAGAAGGGACACTGTACCGACCCGTGTATCGCGATTCCGCCCTCTTCCGGAACTGCGATCACTCCGTTCGGCTCGATGTAAACATGTTCCTGGTGTCCGGTACGGTACGTCCCCTCGATGATCAGGTCGGCACCAGCGAGTCCGGCTTCGACATCACCCTTCACTATGTTGACCGTCTTGAAGCTCAAGGATGATTTTTCGGGATCGAACAGCGGCTGCTGTTCCTCATACTCTATTATCACTTTGGCCGCGTTCAGCTTTTCCTTGTTCTCATGCGCGAGCAGCAAAATCGGCTCGGCCATGTGCTTTACTTCTTTCTCGGCGAGGAACGGCTGGTCCTGGGACATGAGGTCCACAGCGTTCTTCGCAGGCACGTCGCGATAGTCAACAACTGTGAATCCAGCGGTGTCGAAATCCAGCTTGATCGACTTAATGGTGCCCTTCGGCACGGTCGAGCGAATCGTTCGCCCGTGGATCATTCCGGGAAAAGTGATGTCGTCAGCGTACAGTGCGGCGCCCGTAGCTTTGCCGATTCCGTCTTTTCGCGCGACGCTGTTACCTACTGCTGGCATATGCGGTCTAACCCTCTGAAGGCATGATCAATCCGGCTCTGGACCTAGACCGTGAACAATGGTTTGCTCTGCGACGCTAGGCAAGATTCCACCCTATATGTTCATGGCCCATCCTCGTGCATATCTTCCCCCCAGATGAGTACTCAACGGGAAATAATCCAGGCACTTGGTCGTGCGTCGGCAGCCGGAGATTCGGTTGTGCTCGCTACCGTCGTCCGGATCACTGGCTCGAGCTACGGCGGTGTAGGGGCGCGAATGCTCGTTCGCGTGGATGGAACTACCGTCGGTTTGGTAAGTGGAGGCTGCCTTGAATCAGACATTGCCGAGCACGCCCGGAGAGTCAATTCCACGGGTGTTGCTGAAGTCGTGCGCTACGACACACTTGAGGATGATGACGCTCCGTGGGGCCTGGGACTTGGCTGCAACGGATTGATCGACATTTTGCTTGAGCCGCTCCCCGTCGAACGCGCGCGTTCGGTTGCTGACTTGCTCCAGCGCGCACTCGATGGAGATGCGGCGTCCGCGATTGCTACTGTGATCCACGTCGTCGATGCGGACTCCAACTCTCCGTCAATTGGCGCTCATGCACTTCTGATCGAGAATAGCATTTTTACGAGTGGGGAGTGGGGCTCAGGGTTCGTTCTGGCTGACGCTTCTGCCTCTGTTATTGATGCCATTAAGTCTGGAAGACGTGGGCTCGTCCGGGATTTCGACGGAGTCGAGATCGCCTTTGAAGTGATAAACCCCTCGGTTCACCTGGTCGTTTGTGGCAGTGGACCGGATGCAGGTCCGATCGCCGAGTTTGCGGTCAAGCTTGGATGGGATGTGACAGTCGTAGATCACAGAGCAGGAGCTTCGGAACGCGCCTCGCGATTTCCCGGTGCGGAGGTAGTTGAATGTCTCGACGCACTCAACCTGGCGGATTGTGTGGAGTTAACTTCCCGAAGTGCGGCGGTAGTTGTATCGCACCACTACGAGCGAGATCGCAACTATCTGCATTCGTTGCTGCAAAGCGATACAGCATACGTCGGAATGCTTGGTCCGCGCGCGCGGACGGAGAGAATGTTCGCCGACCTGGAAGCGGAGCCTGTTCCACTCAAGCCCGATGACCGCGTGTTCTCGCCCGTTGGGATGGATATCGGAGGCGATGGACCGGACGCAATCGCTCTGGCTGTAATCGCCGAGGTCTCCGCGGTCACGAACGCGCGCGCCGGTGGACATCTCCGCGACAAGCGCGGGCCTCTGCACGCGGCTTCGCAATACCCATCCTCAGTCGGCAAAGCCTGAACACGAAGCCGCGCGCTCACAGAATTGGCGCCGTCGTGCTGGCCGCGGGTGGGTCTTCGCGTTTGGGGCGCCCCAAGCAATTGCTTGAATATCAGGGTAAGCCCCTTGTGCAACTCGCGGCGCTAGCGGCTCGCGACACAGGGTACGGACCCGTGGTTGTCGTAGTTGGTTCTAATGCCGATAAAGTGCTGGCAGCACTTAAAACTTTGGATGGTATTACATCGTGCATAAATACCGAGTGGCGGGACGGACTCGCTTCATCCCTGAAGGCCGGACTAAAGGCCGTAACTGAAATTGCCGACGTTGACGCTTTACTCGTGACTGTCGCAGACCAGCCCAAGGTTTCCGCAGAGTTGCTGGCGAAGCTTGCAAATTCATTTGCTTCAGGAAATCGCCTGGTGGCTGCCTCCTACAATGCAGCGCTTGGGGTGCCGGCCATATTCGGAAAGGAGTATTTCGATGACCTTGGCCATCTCTCCGGCGATAGCGGGGCCGGACAATGGCTGCGGCGACGGGCAAACGAAGTCAGTGCAATCGAAATGACAGATGCTGCCTTCGATATTGATACGGAGAGTGATGTCAGGAAGCTTATGTCGGAGCGAAATGAAATCGAATGAATGAACTGACTCCAAAAAACTTTCGCGGGCGCGAGCGTGCTGATTATGGCATCGATGCGCCCACTGTGGTTCGAAACTTTATCCTGCTCGCCGCCAGTCTCCTGGTGCTGGGATATGCCATTCGACTGAAACCCGTGTGGGGTTCATTGGCTTTTGGCCCGTCCATCGCCAGAACATTCATGATCATGGGTTTCTGGTTTGGGCTTACCGCGGCGGTGATGCTATGGGGCAGTCGCTTTGGAAAAATGAGTTTGCGCGACCGTGTCCTGGATTCGCTCAGACTTACCGGCACCGAGCAGGTCCTCGACGTGGGATGCGGGCACGGATTGATGCTCATTGGAGCAGCCAAGCGGCTAACGACTGGAAAGGCACATGGCATCGACATCTGGAACTCGGTCGACCAGGCAGACAACTCCGCTCAGGCAGCTCTGCAGAACGCGCACGCTGAAGGCGTAACGGACCGAATTGAACTGCGGGATGGTGATGCCAGGAAGATTCCCTTCCCCGACGGCTCATTCGATGTCGTAGTGTCAAGCTGGGTCATTCACAACATGAAAGCCAAAGGGGATCGTACCCAGGCGATCGCAGAAATAATCCGGGTCCTCAAGCCCGGTGGACGCGTCGCGATTACGGATATCAGTCATGCACATCAATATGCGAAGCAGTTTTCCGCCGCCGGAATGACCGACGTTCGGACCTCAGCGCCGAGCTTCCTGTTCGTCATCCCAACCATCACCGCCTGGGCAACGAAGCCGTAGCTGTCCGAAGCGCCGAAGGGTCAGGAATGATTATTTTTTAGGCATGACCAGCAAAGCCCCGCAGTCTCCCATTTCGGATTTTCTCCGACATCACTTCCGCCATTTCAACGCGGCGGCACTCATTGAAGCCGCCGATGGTTATCGCACTCACCTCACCGGTGGCGGATCCATGCTGGTGACACTGGCCGGGGCCATGAGCACGGCGGAGCTCGGTCTTTCGCTCGCACAAATGATCCGGGCAGGTAAGGTTCAAGGCATTTCGTGCACTGGCGCAAATCTCGAGGAAGATTTGTTCAACCTCGTTGCTCACGATCACTACGAGCGAATTCCAAATTACCGCGACCTCACTCCTGCGGATGAGGCGGCGCTCTTATCGCGGCATATGAACAGGGTGACCGACACATGCATTCCCGAAATGGAAGCCATGCGCCGTATCGAAACAGAGGTTCTGGAACAGTGGGTAAATGCTGATAAGGCAGGTGAAAGGTATTTCCCGCATGAGTTTCTTTACCGCGTAATTCTCAGTAAGAAGCTCGAGGAATCGTATCAGATCAACAGGGAAGATTCATGGCTTGTCGCAGCAGCTGAGCGGAACCTCCCAATGTTCGTTCCGGGCTGGGAAGACTCCACTCTTGGTAACATGTATTCCGGGCACTGCATCGAAGGACACGTAAAGAACGTTCACACAGTTCGTACCGGCATCGAGTACATGATGTCGCTCGCAGAATGGTACACGAATACATCCAAGAGCTCGTCGATTGGATTTTTCCAGATTGGCGGTGGAATCGCGGGTGATTTCCCGATCTGCGTGGTGCCGATGCTGCACCAGGATCTCCGCCGCAATGAGGTTCCGCTCTGGGGGTACTTCTGCCAGATCTCTGACTCGACAACAAGCTACGGATCGTACTCAGGTGCTGTTCCCAATGAGAAAATCACCTGGGGCAAGCTTGGTGAGGACACTCCAAAGTACATCATAGAGTCTGATGCGAGCATCGTTGCTCCGCTGGTCTTTGCGCTCGTACTCGACATCTGAGCGCTTGTCTGATAAATCCAACATAGAACGACCTGAGCTTCCAGCCGTCGGCTGTTTTAGCTGTCGGCCGTGGGCCATCGATGACACGAAAGTTCAATGATTTCGGAAGGTTTCTTGGATGGGCGACTACAAGAAGCTTCTTGTCTGGCAAAAGGCGCATGCCATGGCCATTCACGCACATGAGGTTGCTGGGCACATAAGAGGTCCAGTGCACCTTTCCTTGCGGAACCAATTGGTTCGTGCGGCAATGTCGGTACCTACTAACATCGTGGAAGGCAGAAGCCAAAAGAGTGAGCGTGATTTCGGTCGATACCTCGGATATGCCATCGGTTCTCTTTCAGAACTCGAGTACCACCTACTGATCGGCCGCGACACGAAGGCCATCAACGACACTGATTACCTGTCGTTGCGCTCCGAACTCATCCAAATCCGAAAGATGACCTATACACTGATCAAACGAATTACGCCCAAGGCCGAAGGCTCAAATGGCTGACGGCTGGAAGCTTAGGTCGTTCTATTTTGGGTTTCCTCCGCTTTAGCGAACCCTTGGTGAGGCATGACTCTCGCACTCGTGCTCCCTAAGAATGCCAAGTAAAGATGTTTACGACGTAGCCATAGTAGGCGGCGGCCCTGCGGGACTCTCCGCTGCGCTCTGGCTCGCGCGGTACCTGCACAAAGTTGTGGTCGTCGACTCCGGCGATCCAAGAAACTGGGAAACGCGCGGAGTTAATGGGTTCCTCGGCTCACAGGGAATACGCTCTCCCGAACTGCGCGGGAAAGGCCGCGAAGCAGCAACGAAGTATGGCGCCGAGCTTGTTGATGGCATGGTTACCGACGCGCGAAGAAATGGCGAAGAACATTTCACGCTCGACCTCGAAGGCAAGTCGCAGATCAGCGCGAGAAGAATTTTGCTCGCGATCGGAATCAAGGACGTGTGGCCGCGCATTCCAGGACTTTCAGATTGCTATGGCGAAACTGTGCACGTTTGTCCGGATTGCGATGGCTTCGAAACAAGAGACAAGAAAACCGTTGTCGTCGGCAAAGGACGCAAGGCAGTGGGAATGGCGCTGGCCTTGGCGAATTGGACCGAGCAGCTCGTTATCTGTACAAACGGTGAGCCGCCAGATCTGGACGAAAATCTTTCGGCGAAGCTAAAGACGCTGAATGTCCCGGTTCTCGACTGCCCCATCACCTGCATCCGCTCAAAAGACGGCGAGATTCATTCGATCGAGCTGGCCGACGGAATGGTGATGGACTGCGAACGGCTGTATTTCGCAATTGGGCAGTATCCCGCAGATGATCTCGGCGCACAGCTGAAGTGCAAGCGCGATGAGGCAGGACTCATCGTCATCGATGAGCGCAATCAGACTTCGGTCGAGAATGTTTATGCGGCCGGCGACATTGTGCCTGGTCCACAGCTCGCTGTTCGCGCTGCGTCGGATGGAGCTATTGCAGCGCTCGCAATCCACAAATCCCTGCTGCCAGAAGAGCACCGCCTGGACTGACGAGACACAGCTACTCCTTCAATTCCGCCATTCGCTTCAACACGACTGCCTGAGCCTGTCTCTTACGGACTATCTCAACACGAACTTCTCTGTCACGCGCAGAACGAATCAGTTCGATGAAATCCTGAGGCGTGAGCAGGGAGGTATTCGAGGCGCGAAGCAGAACATCTCCGTCGCGAAAACCCCATTCCTCGGCGGGAGAACCACTCGCTACACTGACAACAAACAAGCCAGGTGATCTCACCCCCAAAGCTTCGCCCATTTCGGCTGACAGCCTTCTAACTTCCGCGCCTGCGACAGCTGTACTTGTAGCACCCATTACAAACCCGACGCCTGGAGCGGCGACGCCGACAAGGCCATTTACCGGGGACGGAGCCGGCGTCGGCGCCAGGAATATCTGTGTGCGAGTCTGCACTCCAATAGGTTGAGAAACCCGCGGAGTTGTCGGTTTCAATGCGATCTCGAGTGTCTCCGGATGATCATTCGTGCGTTCTACAACGCGAACGCGCGCAGTCTTCGTTGTACCTGAGCGCTTTATGCGAACGACGAATATCTTCCCCGGCTGGATCATTGACCGCATTGGAAAGGGGCTTTTTCGCGGATCATAGTCGTTGAACGCTACAATGGTGTCGCCCGCAAGCAGCCCTGCTCGTGCCGCAGGTGATCCGGGATCGACAGAAACGACAACGGGATAGGCATCATACGCCAGCTTCCCGTTGTGATCCGTTTGCCCTTCTCCAGAAATCGTGATTCCCACCCATCCGGATGGCGGCGGTGCCGGGGGCGCCGGCTGCTGGGCCGATAATTCTCCGGCAGCAATCGATGCACTCGCGAAAAGGATAAAGGTCCAGCTCGTTTTCTCTATCATGCTTTTCTGACTCTCTATTACCACTTATCCAGTTTGACGCCTGTTGGCAATGTGTTGCTCAACTGGCGAATAGTTGCTTCCCGAGCGCCCTGCGCTGCGAGATAGTACTGGTTGATCACAGGATCATGCGGAGCTGCGTATAGTGCTTTGCGCGATGCGGAAGTCATCCCGTCCAGCGCGGCCAGGCGAGCCTGGTATACGCTTGTGCTATCCATGGGCCGATTTGCTTCCCTGGACGCGAGATACTCCGACGCGCGCTGATACTCTGCACCTGCGCGATTCAGTACGTCCCAGGCTTCAGTCTCCGACGCAAAAGTTGGAGCCGAATTATCCGACACATCCGTAATCGCTGACGAGCCAACGGATTGGGCGACGGCTTGAGCGGGACGATCTCCCGTATTTGAAGTGTACCGACCTGCAAGTGCTCCACCGGCAACCAGGATGACCGCGGCAGCCGCGCGAAGCCACCATTCATTCCCCGATCTTCGGGTAACGACAACATCACGAATAATTCCCTCTTCGCGCAGCTGCGCGGAAAGCGAATCCCAGTTCGTAAGCGGAAGCCGGGCGCGAGCACGCTCACGCTCGGCAAGTATCGTCAACTCTTCTTCAGATAGGTGCGACATGACTCCTTCCCATACCGACTGCTGATTCATCCACTAGCGGCGCAAGCAGCCGGCGAAGCTTTGCGCGTGCCTTGAATAATTGAGACTTGGATCCGCCAGAGGTGATTCCAAGCTCAGCTCCAATTTCCTCGTGCGTGAAACCTTCGATGTCGTGCAGAACGAAAACGGCTCTCGCGCCCGGCGATAGATGACCCATCGCCTGTTCAATCGATTCCGCAAGAAATGTCCTGTCACTATCCATCTCAACTGAAGCTGTGTCTTCCTCGATATCCGTTTCGATTTTTGCAAGCCGCCGAACCCGCCGCAACGCATTCAGCGTGCGATTGACTGCGATGCGATGCGCCCACGTCCCGAACTGCGAATCACCGCGATATCCCGGAAGCGCTCGAAAAATCTGAATCCACACTTCCTGTGCGATGTCGGCAGCCATGTCTTCATCACCGTCGCACAAACGCTTCACTACGGCGTCGATGTGCGGCGCGTGCTCCGCCCATATCTGGCGTAGCGCCCGCTCATCGCCATTCATGGCTCGTCGAAACAGCAGTTGATCGGTGGGCATGCCTTTACGCGTAGTTCGTCACGAAAAACTGGAAACAGGTTTCCTCAAGGTAAGGGATTGTTTCTGTGCCCCATATCACAAATATGCTTTTTTGCGGTTTTCCACGCTTGTTTGCTTCCGCGTACCCACATGTTTGGGGCTGGGAATTGCCTATTGTATTTCATGTGACGCTCAGGAACATTGCGCGTCGTTGGACGTACAAAAATATGCAGCACAAGGAGTTACAAAGTTGCTCAGGGTAATAATCACCGCGCTCACGGTAGCACACGCGAGTGACGGTCTGCCGGTCAAAGCCCCGACTTCGGTCGGAATGTCCGAATCGCGCCTGGAGACGATCGATCGTGTCGTCACCCGGGGGATTTCGGCTGGCGGCTACCCTGGAGCTGCAGTCGTCGTCGGACGCAAAGGAGCCGCCGTCTGGTCGAAAGGCTTTGGCCACATGGGCTGGGGTCCCGACGCTGCCGCCGTCGTCGCCAACACTACCATCTACGATATCGCCTCACTCAGCAAAGTCGTCGGAACCACGTCCGCGATCATGCTGCTGTATGACGAGAGAAAAATTGACCTCGACGCTCCCGTCTTTCGCTACCTGCCTGCATTCTCCGGCGGAAACAAGGACAAAGTCACGGTCCGCCAGCTCCTGACCCACCGTTCGGGGCTTCCCGCAGGCCGGGATATCTGGCGGGTTGCGCGCACTCCAGAGCGGGCACGCGACATGGTCCTTACCACTCCACTCGAGTTCCTCCCGGACACGCACTACATCTATTCCGACTTGGGTGCAGACATACTCGGCTTCATCGTGGAATCCGTCTCCGGACAAAAGATGGACGATTTTCTCGAACAGCGTCTCTTTCAGCCCCTCGGCATGAGTGATACGCACTATCGTCCGGCTGACTCACTTCGCTATCGCATTGCGCCAACCGAGCTGAATCCACCGCGCGGATATCCGCTGCGCGGCGAAGTTCACGACGAAAATGCGTACGCGCTTGGCGGAGTCGCCGGCCATGCCGGCATGTTCAGCACGGCGGCCGACCTTTCCATCTTTGCGCAGATGATGCTCAACAGGGGTGAGTACCAGGGCAAGCACATCTTCGCCGACTCGACAGTCGATCTCTTTACTCGCAGGATGATCGGTCACCGCGCGCTCGGTTGGGACACCGCCGATGGTGACTTCGGCTCAGGTCAATATCTCACCGAAAAATCGTACGGCCACACGGGATTCACCGGTACGTCCCTGTGGATAGATCCTGATCGCGAAATGTTCGTCATTCTGCTCACGAACCGCGTACACGCAGCGACAGCAAAGCGACCCGCGAAGGTCATCTCGGACGTACGGTCTGATCTTTCTGATGCGGCCGTCCTTGCCGTGATGGACGGCCCGCAGGGGATTGCCGAGATGCCTGCATTCTTCCGGGCAGATCGCGAAGTTGGCTGGAATCCGG
>JBKJPM010000133.1:0-2809 GCA_046595175.1 Gemmatimonadaceae bacterium | reverse complement strand
CCGGGCGTGGGCTGACGCGAAGGCCGGCCGATTCGGTGCACCGCGAGCTGAAGGTGACGGTGACTTCGCCGAGGCAATGGAGCATATGCGCCGCACACGTGCAATGATTTCCGCGGTGGATGCCGCGGTGCGCTATCGGGAAATGGGCGTTGATGTGTTTTTCGGAAAGGGGCGATTCAAGACACGCGATCAGATAGTGGTGGGGGATGCGGTGCTCAAATTTCGCCGCGCAGTAATCGCTACCGGGAGCAGTCCGGCGGTGCCTCCCATTCCTGGACTTCGGGAAACGCCATTTCTAACCAATGAGACGATCTTCGATCTTCGGCGTCGACCACGTCACCTGCTGGTCATAGGAGGCGGCCCGATTGGGTGCGAGCTGGCGCAGACATTCCGGCGATTGGGAGCCGAAGTGACGTTGATCGAGCGTGGAACGCGAATCCTCGCCAAGGACGACGCTGACGCTGCGGAGGTTGTCGCCCGTTCCCTCGCGCGTGATGGAGTCAAAATTCGCTTAGGCGTCGAACTGGAATTTGTCTCGCAAACCGGGAGTGACAGCGCCATTCGTCTCCACGGTGGAGAAGAAGTTCGCGGCGATTCGATCCTGGTTGCTGGAGGTAGAACACCGAATACGCAGGAGCTCGATCTCGATCTGGGAGGAATCCTTTTCGACAAGAAAGGCGTGACAACTGATAGGCGACTTCGGACGAGCAACCCCAACGTGTATGCTGTGGGGGACGTGGCAAGTAGCTACCAGTTCACCCACGTCGCCGACGCGCACGCGCGGATTGTGGTTCGCAACGCGCTGTTCTTCGGGCGCCAGCGCATCGACAACCTGGTCGTGCCATGGTGCACATACACGTCGCCCGAGCTTGCGCATGTCGGGGCATCTGCTGACCAACTGGCTAATGTGAAAGGACTTCGCACGATCACAATTCCGCTGAAGGACGTTGATCGAGCCAGGCTGGAGGGCGACTCCGAAGGATTTTTTCGCGTGCATTTCGTTGGGGATAAAATTGTGGCGGCTACGATGGTTGCGGACCGCGCGGGCGACATCATCGCCGTCGTGGCCACAGCGATGGCTAATGGGCTGGGGTTGTCCGCTCTCGGAAAGACGATCTTCCCATATCCCACCGAGGCCGAAGCCTTACGAAAGGGTGCGGACGCCGCACGTAGAGCGTCGCTCACGCCGGGCCGGCAAAGATTATTGAAAAAGTTTTTTGGATTGTTCCGTTGAGCCGCTAATTGAAAGGAAAACCTCGTGCAGAGTTCACATCCGAGGCGCTGGTCAACCTCGACTCAGTGTATCGGTTTGCACTGAGGCTGACCCAGGGCCGAGTCAGCGAGGCAGAGGATCTCGTGCAGGACACGTTTCTTCAGGCGCAGCGCAGCTGGGCCAGTTACGAATCTCACACGAACTGTCGCGCCTGGCTCTTCGCGATTTGCCGAAACCGTTTTCTTCGTATCTCGGCGCGAGATGCCAGAATGGTGGAACTGCCGGATAACGAGGCGGCGGTCGAGGCCCTCGCCGCGACCGCTGTTTTCAATGAGGTGCAGAACGCCGACCCAGAACAATCCTTTTTCAGTTCGTTCCTCGACGAGGAAGTGGTCCGGGCACTCGACGGACTTTCGGTGCCCTTTCGCGAGATAGTGGTGCTTAGCGATCTCGAAGGCTTGACCTACACGGAGGCCGCGGCGGTTCTGGGTCTTCCGGTCGGCACCGTTAAGAGCAGGCTGTTCAGGGGACGGCGGCTGCTACAGGAGAAGCTCTACGCTTACGCGCTGGAGATGGGCTACATCCAGCCGAGGGAGAAGAATAATGGATAACGCGATGATGTTGCCGTGCGACCAGGTGATTACGCGACTATGGGAATACCTGGACGGCGCCCTAAACGATACGCAGGCCGGTAAAATCAGGGAGCATCTGGAAATGTGTGCGCGTTGCTTTCCACAATACGATTTTGAGCGGGCGTTTCTGGCACTGCTCAAACGCAATGCGAATCAACCTGTACCTGTTGCTCTGCGACAAAACGTTTTCGAGGCGCTTCTTAAGTCGAGCGCTGCCGAAACGAACCCACAGCTCTCGGCAAAGTCCGGATTCCTGTATCGGCTCGGACAGGCTTGGAGAACACTCAGAGGGTCGCGCGACTAGCGATGCTTTGCGTGAATAGGTCATTCGGTTTCAACTTGCCCGGAATAGCATCCGTGATACCTTCCTTGCTATCCTCCTTTCCAGTCTCCCTCTACTCCCCGACCCGATGAAGGCACCGGCGCTGTTGGTCCTGCGAACTTCTCTCGGCCTCCTGCTCCTCGTGTGGGGTGTCGATAAGCTGGTGAACGTCAATCATGGCCTCAAGGTTTCGGAGTACTTCTTCTTCGGAGCATTCAGCCACCGAGTCTTGCTTCAAAGCTTCGGCACTCTCGAGATGATCGCCGGTCTCTTGATCATTCTTGGGGTCGCACGACGCTTGACCTATCCACTGCTTCTGACGATCACCGGCGTTACACTCCTCGGCGTATGGAAGTCCGTGTTGGATCCCTGGGGCTGGTGGTTGAAGGGAGCGAACGTCCTGTTTTACCCTTCCCTAATCATCTTCGCCGCCAGTCTTGTCCTGTGGGCATTCCGCGAGGAGGATCGCCTCCGCATTTCATGGCGTCGGGACTAACATGGGTCGCAGGTGATGCAGACGCTGACTGATGTGTTGTCATTCTTGCGGCGGGTGCGGTCGCTGCGGTTCGACGCTCATAGCGGAGCGGCGACCGGCTGGGATGGGGTCGGCACCGGCGCGGTCGCCATGTCCGAACCGGCCAC
>JBKJPM010000149.1:0-3298 GCA_046595175.1 Gemmatimonadaceae bacterium | reverse complement strand
CGGGACACGATAGCGCGAATGACCTCTGAAACATTCCAAATCGCGCGAAACCAGAAGGGGCGGTTGTCGAACGAGTAGTACAGGTAAATCAGGAAAGGTGCTCCGGTCTTGAGCTTTGCAACACACGCGGCGATCCCGGCTTGCGTGTCGGGTATGTGATGCAGCACTCCCAGCGAGTATCCGAAATCCTGGGAATTGTCTGCGAGAGGAATCGAGTCCACCGCGGCCTGGTAAAATCGAACATTCTCCAGGCCCCGCAAATTCCTGCGCGCCACCTCAATGGCAGCACTTGGCTCAATGCAATTGAGAAGTCCAACCCGTGGAGCAACGCCCCTGGCCCAACGCCCGCTTCCCGCGCCCAGGTCAAATCCCTCGGCGTCAGGTCCAATCTTATTCCAGGGGAAAACCGAGAAGTAGGATTCGAAGGCGCGGTTGTATTCCGCGCCCGTGAAGTCGGCCTGGTCGAAAGCAGTCCACTCCTGGCCAAATCCCGTAACAACGGTCTGATCGATATTTTGCGACATTGATGCGAAGGGAAGCCTTGGCCGCGCGCGGCGGATGAGGAACAGGGAATCATGCGATTGCAATTAACATTCTATGACGGTGGCGGCGTAAATGACAGCATCCAGCAAATCCGACGAAATTCTTGCCGAAATCCGTGAAGGTGGAAATCGCGGCCTGGCAGCCACGCTCGGCATCGAAATGATCGATCTCAACCCGGAGCGTATTGTTGCGACGATGCGGGTGGATGACCGAACCCGCCAGCCTTTTGGAATTCTGCATGGCGGCGCATCGGTGGGTCTGGCTGAAACAGTGGCTTCGGTCGCCGCCCTGCTCAACATCGATCGTGAAAAGTTCGTCGCGATGGGGCTCGAGATCAACGCGAATCACGTGCGCGCGAAATCGGACGGAGTGGTTACCGCGATAGGAACTCCGCTGCATCGCGGGCGGACCACGCAGCTTTGGGAGATACGGATCGTGGATGAGCAGGAGCGTTTGATCTGCATTTCACGGTGCACGATCGCAGTGGTGCCTTTGGAGAAAGCGAGAAGTCGTTTGCCTGTGTAACCTGGTTCTGTTGGACACCCTTGCTTCGGTATCTATTCGGGCGTAGAATCCCTACCCCGATGACGTTCATCTGCCTCTATTCTGCCGATTGGTCCAGCGACTCTCTCGCCAGGCCTGAGCTCTGCCCCGCGCTCATAAAGCTTGCGCCCAGGATCGTGGTGGATGGCGGAAAAAAACAAATATGGGCGGACGGAAGGAGCTTGAATGCGGAGCTGCTGTCGCTGGCGTTGAACGATGCGCTAACAGCGCTAGGATTTGCCCCGCGGGGAATTGGAATTGCCCAGACACCGATAGCAGCTGAGGTCGCAAGCCGGTCGATTAAGGATGGCGCCAATACTATAGTAGTGCAGCCTGGTGAAGACGGGGCCTACCTGCGATCGAAGCGCATCACTGTGCTGGATCCGTCACCGCCTATGCAGGTGCTGCTGGAAGGTGTGGGCGTTGAATACTGTGGTGACCTGGCTCCGCTCGATCAGGAATCGGTCGAGATCCGGTTCGGCGTCGAGGGCGTGCATCTCTGGCGTCTCTCCCGAGCGGACGACCGCCGGCGAATTTTTGCGCCGATGCAGCGCAGTCTTCCGGAAGCTGCATATGAGTGGACTGACTACACACTCACAGATCCGGAGCGCCTGGTTTTCGTCATCAATGCGCTTGTAGGAAAAGTTTGTGAAGCCTTGCTGGCGACGGGCATATGCGCGCGTGAGATCACGCTGCTTTTCTCGCTCGCAAACCGCACGACGTACGAGCACCTGATGCGTCCCGCACGGTCCACCGCCAGTCACGCCGCATGGATGCGGTTGATCCGAACGCATCTCGAGCGGATTGAATTGCCGGATGGTGTCACGGGAATGCGAATTCGTGTGGATTCAGTAACGCCGGAGTCGGAGCGCCAGGGTGACATCTTCGACAGGGGATTTGCGACAGCGCGCATTACCGAAGAAACGATCGCGCAGCTGCTGGATGATCAGGGTGCGGTAGTTGTCGTTCCGGAAAACTCCAGGCATCCACTCGTAGAGCGAAGAACGAAATGGGTGAAGCAGGATCCCGCGCGGGCGCATGGCAGGTATCAGCATGGCGGTCACTCCTCTATCTCGCCCGGTCTCACCTTGCAGCTTCTTGCCGAGCCTCGGCGGATTGCAGTTCGCACAAAAAAACGGCGCGACCATCTCGCGCCTGTGAGTTTCCAGGATGAAGAGGGCTGGAGTCCTATAGAGTCAGCAGCCGGCCCAGACCGCGTTTCAGGCGCACACTGGGAAAATGTTTTTGCGCGCGAATACTTTCGCTGTCTTACTGATAATGGACGGTTGATCTGGATGTACCACGACGCAAAGGACGGGGAGTGGTACATGCATGGCTACTGGGACTGACGCTACTTCGTCCAGATCACCACTGCTCCACATCCACTCAGTCCCGGCTCGAACTGTGGCGGCGTTGAGCCCCGTGTATAAATCTCAACTCCCATGATCTTGTTCGGCTTTACATAATTGTCTATGTCGTCTGCAGTGAAGTTCGGAAAGTAATGGTCGTCTATGTAAACCGCGGGAGTGCACCGCTCAGCGAACATTCCGCGCATGGATACTTGAGCGTCGCCCAGCCCGTCGCGCTCGATGCGAACGCCGGGCGCCATTTGAAGAACGTCTGAAGTGGCAATCAGCCTGTGGCGCGCAATATCGTCGGCAGTGAAATACGTTCCCATCCCGGTTCGCCGCCTGTCTGAGAATCCACTCAAGTGCCAGTCAGCATTGCGTTCAGCCGTAATCCTCACCGTGTCAAGCACCGCCTGCATTGTCGAAAGCAAAACACGCACGGGAGGGGCGTCCGGGACAATATCAACATGACGCGATACGGGGTAGAATCCGATCGCACGGGTTTCCAGCATTCGCGTGCCGCCGGGAGCATTTGCAATGGCCCACTCCCCGCGTTCGTTCGTGCGCGCCTGTGGACCGTCGGTGATTCTCACAGAGGCGTTGGCTATTGGTTTTCCGCCAATGGCTGCGATAACGGTTCCAGTGAGCCGTCCGTTGCCAACGTGTATCCTCCGCGGTGGAACGCGCAGGGAGTCCGGCCGCTTTACAGTGTCGGCTACGACGACAATCTGTGTCGCGCCTAGATAGAGCTCTCGACGCGCGTATCCTTGTCTGGAAACCACTACTTCGATATGACCGGTACTGTCTTCTCCGTGGGTCGCACGAAGAGCTACGGTGCCGCCATTTGGAACATTACAGAGCGC
>JBKJPM010000139.1:0-5417 GCA_046595175.1 Gemmatimonadaceae bacterium | reverse complement strand
GCCCGTCGCGGGACGGCAATGCGCTCGTCCAGCTCCCCGAGATATCCAAAACCTGGAGCAAATCCAACCGCGAAAACCTGGTACTCGCGCGAAGCGTGGATCTCAATAACGCTGCTGACCGGCAGACCTGTTCTGGCAGCGATATCCTGGAGGTCCGGCCCGTCATAAACGACGGGGATTGAATGCGCCCGGCCATGACTCTCCGGCTTCGACGTTCTAATGCTCTCGAGAATTCGCGCGACCGCTGCTTGTACTGCTTGTGTCTGCGCCGACTGATTCATGTAGATGCCGACACTGCTGTTTGCAGGGACAACATCAATTACTCCTTCCAATCCTGCGCTTTCGATTGCAGCGGCAAGCGCGCATGCGTCTGCATTGATCTTGACGTCGAGTGAATGGGACAGCCGGACGATTAGCGAATTTTCGCCGAGCGGGACTATTTCGGGCACAATCACGCCGAAAAGGCGGCCACGTCGAGGTCCAGGCTTTCGAGAGCGCGCCGCACGGCAGCCGCGAATGCGATGGAGTGATCGCCGTCACCGTGAAGACAAAGAGAATCTGCGACAATTCGGAGCGGTGTTCCGTCAATGGCGTACAGGAGATTATCGCGGACAAGATCCAGGGCGCGCTGCACTACTACATCGGGATTGGTGATAACAGAACCTGGGACACTGCGTGGCACCAGCGTTCCCTGGGGTGTGTACGCGCGGTCCAGAAAAGCTTCGCGTGCAACCGGGAGCCCGAAGCGCGCGGCCGCGCGGATCATTTCGCTCCCCGCGAGACCCAGCAAGGTGAGAGAGCGATCGATCTCACTGATTGCACTGGCAATTGCGTCGGCGGCCGCAGGGTCGGATGCGGCGCGATTGTAAAGCGCACCATGCGGTTTTACAAAACGAAGCCGGACATTCATCGCCCTGCAGATGTCAGAGAGCATTACCACCTGGAGTCCGACGTGTCGCCGGATCTCAACGGTGCTAAGGTGTGTCTCGACCCGGCCAAAGCCGTCTTTGTCGAGGTAGGATGGGTGCGCGCCGATTGCGACGCCAGCTCCCGCGCAGAGAGTCACTGTCTCACGCATGGATTTGGCATCGCCAGCATGGAACCCGCAAGCGATGCTGGCCGAGGAGATGTACTCAAGGATGCGACCATCGTGCGCGCGGCCCGTCGAGGCCTCTCGCTCGCCGATGTCCGCGTTCACATCAATTGCTACGCGTCCTTCAGGCACAGTTCGTCGCGGAATACGAGAGCGTGCGGATCAATCCTTGGTCAGCTCTGTCTTGAACGCGACCCATTTTTCCGACTCCTCGACGAAGCCGCCGCGCTTTCTCCGAATCTTTCGCATGAGGCGTTCGTGCAGGATTACAGGCGTCATCCAGTAGGTAAACCCGTCCTGAGATTCGATCGGCATCCATGCAAACGTTTTACGCACCCGGGTATCCCCAATTTCTGCTCGCGCCTTTTGTTTCGATTTCCAACGCACTGTTCATCCTCAGTATGGGATCACAAGCTTCATCGAGCACAAACCGTGCTTCGTTGATTTAGTGCAGATCCAGCGAGTAAATTACAGGGTAATCTGGAGGGATAGTCCTAATTGGTAAGGCAGCGGTCTTGAAAACCGCCGCGCGCAAGCGCTTGGGGGTTCGAGTCCCTCTCCCTCCGTTTTCTCTCACCCAAGATAGAACGCTATGAACGCTGGCGATATTGTAAGAGTTAACCTGGCAGGCGATCACAACGGTCGGTACGGCGTCGTGAGAGAAGTATTCGAGACACCGGACAGATGCGTCGTCGAGTTCGAGGATGACCATCAAATGGTCAATTTCGACTGGCGGGAAGTGGAATTTGTGAGGAGAGGCCCCTTCAGGTCAGCTCCCCGCTAGTCAGCTAGTGCCGGAACTGGCGCTGGCCTGTAAAGACCATCGTCATTCCATGCTCGTCGGCAGCTGCGATCACTTCTTCATCCCTAACCGAGCCCCCGGGCTGAACGATCGCGGAGACACCCGCTTCAGCAGCCTGTTCAACTCCATCACGGAATGGAAAGAAGGCATCCGAACCCAGCGCCGATCCCTCAGTTGCATGTCCAGCCTGCCTCGCCTTGTGCACTGCGAGGAACGCCGCGTCCACGCGTGACATCTGGCCCGCGCCGATTCCGATTGTCGCTCCGTCGCGCACGAGCACTATGGCGTTTGACTTGATACTTCCAACTGCGCGGCAGGCAAAGTTGAGGGCTTCCGATTCTTCCGCGGTCGGCTGCCGTTTGGTGACGATGTTCCACCCAGCGTCACGATTCGCGGACTTTGCCCGCTCCTGAACCAGCAAACCGCCGCGCACTCGTTTGTAGTCCAGAGCTTCGTCTCTCCAATGTGCAGTACCCTCTAGCACGCGAAGATTTTTCTTTTGGCCGAGCAGCTCCAGTGCATCAGCCGTGAACTTCGGAGCGACGACGCACTCGACAAAGAGACTTGATACTGCGCTCGCTGCCGCTCCATCCACCGGCACGGTAAAAGAGATTACAGAGCCAAACGCCGAGACGGGATCGCAGGCCAGCGCCTTCCGGTATGCCTCCAGCGCAGATGCTCCCGTCGCAAGTCCGCAGGGAGTGGTGTGCTTAACGATTGCGCAGCATGTCTCACCTGCGAATGGGTCGGTCGCGAGCAGCGCGCCTTCAAGATCGAGGAGGTTGTTGAAGGAGAGCTCCTTGCCGCCTCGCTGTTGCAGGCCTGCGATGCCGCTCATTGGTTCTTCCAGGTAAAATGCCGCGCGCTGGCCGGGATTTTCGCCGTAGCGCAGCGTCTGATGCCTGCGAAGGGAGAGGGAAATCCGGTCCGGGAAATCTTCCTTGCGCTGCGCTGAAAACCAGAATGCGATTGCGGAGTCGTAAGCAGCCGTGTGACTAAAAACTTTCTCGGCAAGGAGCTGGCGCAAATCCAGGTCGTCATCGTTTGCCTCGAGGCCCGCGATGACGCGGGGATAATCCGACGGATCCACAACAACGGTAACGGACTGAAAATTCTTTGCGGCCGAACGCAGCATTGCCGGCCCGCCGATGTCGATTTGTTCGATCACTTCGTCCGGTGTCGCCGCGGCTCGCGAAGCAGTCGCGCTGAATGGATAGAGGTTCACCGCGACAAGGTCGATCGTGTTGATCCGCTGGGCGCGAAGAGCCTCCATGTGCTCAGGTATGTCCCGTCGCGCGAGCAGACCGCCGTGAACTGCGGGGTGAAGGGTCTTGATGCGTCCCTCCAGCATCTCCGGCGTACCGGTCACGTCGGCAACATCGGTAGTCGGAATAGACGCCGCTCGCAGGGTCTTGGCCGTCCCCCCGGTGGAAAGAATCGTCCAGCCGAGATCCACGAGAGATTTTGCGAATGGAACTATGCCGTTCTTGTCGGATACGGAAATGAGCGCAACGGGCATTAGTGTGTGTGCATTGCGTTAAGTGTGTTGAGCGCGAGCACGAAGTCGATCACGCGTGGATACAGAATGTGCTCTACTTCAAGAACGCGGTCTGCGAGTGAACGGGGAGTATCGCCCTCGAAAACCGGGACTGGCCATTGGGCAAGGATGGCTCCTCGATCGTATTCTTCGTCCACCAGGTGAACCGTGACTGAGGTCTCTCGCAGGCCAGCTTGAATTACGGCGGCGTGAACTCGCTCGCCGTACATGCCGGCGCCGCCGAAGCGTGGAAGCGGGCCCGGATGAATGTTCACGATTCTATTCCGAAAATGTTCAATGACAATTTGTGGAAGGCGGCGCAGATAGCCGGCGAGCACGACGAAATCTATTTCCCGGGATCGGAGCGCTTCGTCCAGGGCATCCGCGTCAGTATGCGAAATTACCAGTGCTTCGATGTCCGAACTCCTTGCGCGCTCCAGGGCAAATGATCCCTCTCGATCGGATATTACGAGTGCTACGTCAGCGGTCCTGGAATCGCCCTGGGATCTCAGGTGATCGAGAATTGCCTGAAGGTTTGAACCTCCTCCGGACGCGAGCACTGCGATGCGGGAGCGCATTGTCCGATTTTACGGCGCGACCTTCGGATTGGTAAGACGATGTGCGCAGATTCCCGCGCACATTCTCAGCTCAGGACTGAATCCAGCGCTGTGGTGAGATTGGGATACGTGATGTGGAGTCGGTCCGCCCGCTCCTTCTCCTCGGCGAGCGTCATCTCACTCGGAACCAATGCCGCAGCCGAGCCGGGGTAAAAAAGAAACGGCTCAACATCACGCCACCGGTCGCCAATAAAAATCATGCGGCTGAAGTCGAATGCATGCTCGCGAATTGCGCGCTCGAAAAGCTCGCGGCGGGGCTTGCGGCAGTTGCAGTGGTCTTCGGACGAATGCGGGCAGATGTAGGTTGCGTCTATACGCGCGCCTCCTGTCCCAAGCAGGTCCTGGAACCGGGAGTTTACTTTTTCGTAGTCTTCCATGGAGAAATACCCGCGGCCAATTCCCGATTGGTTGCTCACAAGGACTACTGGAATGTTGCTGGCGTTCAATCGGGCTATTGCCTCGCATGCGCCGGGTAGCAGGCGTACCAGGGCAGGATCCGATATGTAGTGTGCGTCGTGGATAAGCGTGCCGTCCCGATCGATGAACACCACGCTCGGCGCTTTCATTGCATCGCGGCGGCAATTAGATCGGCGAGGAGTGCGTCTTCCTCAGGGATTACGCTGCGCATGTCCAGCAGGAAATCACCATCCTGAATGCGTCCAATCACCGGTATCCGTGCAGCGCGCATCCTGCTTTCGAATTCAGCTGCATTCCCCCTGAACGACAGGGAAAAAGATTCCAGCTCTGCTCCGGGAAATGCGCCGGCACCCACGGTGCTGACGCTTTTCACGACGGCACATTCGATTCCCCTGGATCCGATGGCGGATCGAACGGCGTTCGCGCGCTCCGCGAGTGCTGAGGAATCCTGCGCAAGCATTACCAGAATTGGGATTTCGCTCATAGCTCGTTCGGGCTCGCGATAGAGCTGAAGCGTTGCAGACAGCGCCGCCAGCGTGAGCTTGTCTACACGCAGCGCGCGGGCTAGAGGATTGATTTTCAGGCGTGAAACAGCAGCGGACTTGCCTACGATTATTCCTGCCTGTGGTCCGCCGAGAAGTTTGTCGCCGCTCATCAGAACCAGCGTTGCGCCCGCCCGGACTACGTCGCTTGCGATCGGGCTCTCCGGAAAGCCCGATCGCATCAAGCCTGATCAACAGGCCGCTGCCCAGATCATGAATGACCGGAATGCCTCGCTCACTCGCGACCGGTGCCAAGCGGTCGATTCCCACTTCAGCGACGAATCCGTGCACCGTGAAGTTGGAACGATGGACTTTTACGAATGTCCCCGTGTTGGGACCTACGGCTCTTACGTAGTCATCAACGTGAGTCCGGTTTGTCGTACCCACTTCGACGAGGTTTGCGCCGCTG
>JBKJPM010000065.1:0-14855 GCA_046595175.1 Gemmatimonadaceae bacterium | reverse complement strand
GCAGATGGGCGGCTGAGGACCTGCTTGTTCGGGGATCACGAGGTAAATCTTCGTGACGCGCTTCGTTCTGGAATTCCTTTGGAGCCTCTCGTGCGACAGGCGCTGGTTGACAAGCCGGCCGAACATCAGCTGCTGCAGATGAAAGTCGGCGGGTTGAGAGCCCTTTCCCAGGTTGGCGGATAAAGCGGGGAACGACGGCACTACGTGCCTGTAGCTATTAGCTGAAAGCCAATTGCCCATAGCCGTACCTTCGCGCGGAAAAGCAAATCGCTAATGGCTGTCAGCTACCAGCTACTGGCACGCCTTGCCGTTTTTCGATCTCGACGCCTTTGCCCCGCCACCCGTCTTGAATAGCTTTGAACTATACTCTTCAAACAAAAATCATGGTAAATAAAATCACGGTTGTCGGCGCGGGAAATGTTGGCGCGACGACTGCCCAGCGCGTTGCGGAAAAAGAGCTTGCAAGAACCGTCGTTCTCGTTGACATCGCAGAAGGCATCCCGCAGGGAAAGGGACTCGATCAGTGGCAGTCCGCTCCCATCGAAGGATTCGATTCGCGCATCATTGGAACTAACGGCTATGACGAGACTGCGGATTCGGACATCGTTATCATCACCGCCGGAATTGCCCGCAAGCCTGGAATGTCCCGCGACGACCTGCTCAACACGAATGCGGGAATCGTCAAGCAGGTCTCCGAAAACATCAAGCGTACCTCGCCCAACTCGATCATCATCATGGTCTCAAACCCGCTCGACGTGATGTCCTACGTCGCAAAGCAGGTCACGGGATTCCCGCGCGAACGAGTGCTCGGCATGGCCGGCGTACTGGACACGGCGCGTTATCGCGCATTCCTGGCAACTGAGCTAGACGTTTCAGTTCGTGACATCCAGGCGATGGTTCTCGGCGGACATGGCGACACCATGGTTCCGCTGGTTTCCTACACGAGCGTAAGCGGTATCCCAATCACGCAGCTCCTTCCCAAGGCGACGATCGACGCAATTGTTGATCGCACACGCAGTGGTGGCGCTGAAATCGTGAAATTCCTTAAGACGGGATCGGCTTACTATGCTCCCTCAGCCGCCGCAGTTCAGATGACGGAAGCGATCGTGAACGACCAGAAGCGCATCCTCCCATGCGCGGCATGGCTGGAAGGCGAATACGGAATGAGCGGACTTTTCCTCGGCGTTCCGTGCAAGCTTGGACGCAAGGGACTCGAGAAGATCCTGGAAGTTGAGCTCACCAGCGAGGAAAGAGAGGCACTCGCGCGCAGTGCTGAAGCGGTGCGCGAGCCGATGTCTGCAGTAAAGCTGTAACAGAATGGGAAGACTGCGCTCCTTTTACGGATCGAGCGTCGGTAAGAAGACGATCATGGGGGCCACCGGAATAATCGGTGTCGTCTTCGTCATCGCGCATGCTGCGGGCAACCTGCTCGCGTTTCGCGGACCCGAAGCGATCAACGGATACTCGCACTTCCTGAAGAGCACTGGCGAGCTGCTCTGGATCCTCCGCCTCACCCTTGTTGCAGCTGTGATCCTGCACATCGTCGCGGCAACACAGCTCACTCGGCAAAGCAGGGCAGCTCGGCCTGTCGGCTATGCGAAGCGTGAGCCACAGGTGTCTACGATCGCGTCCCGTTCGATGCGGATCGGCGGATTCCTGCTGTTGGTTTTCATTCCGCTGCACATAATGCATTTCACCACCGGTACGATACGTCCTGCTGGTTTCTTTGATCCGGTGAATGTATATGGCAACATTGTCGCGGCATTTCAGACATGGTGGGTCGCAGCGTTCTATATCATCACCATGATCTTTCTCGGGTTGCATCTCTTTCATGGTGCATGGAGCTCGGGCAAGAGTCTGGGAATCGCACCGCCGGCGCCTAACCCACTGAAGCGAAAGATTGCAGTTCTTGTCTCGCTCTTCGTTTGGCTCGCCTTTACACTCGTACCAGCAGGCGTGGTCGTTGGACTGATACGATGATGGATCTCAACGCCCGCATTCCTGCTGGTCCGCTGCCGGAGAAATGGGATCGCCACCGCTTTGAAGTGAAGCTGGTGAATCCGGCTAACAAGCGGAAACACAAAGTCATCGTGGTTGGATCGGGTCTCGGTGGTGCGTCCGCTGCGGCCACACTCAGCGAGCTGGGATATCAGGTAAAGTGTTTCTGTTTCCAGGATTCGCCGAGGCGCGCTCACAGCATTGCCGCGCAGGGAGGAATCAACGCGGCGAAGAATTACCAGAACGACGGCGACAGCATCTATCGTCTTTTTTACGACACGATCAAGGGCGGCGATTTCCGCGCGAGAGAAGCGAACGTATATCGTCTGGCGCAGATCAGCGTGAACATCATTGATCAGTGCGTTGCGCAGGGTGTGCCATTTGCCAGGGAGTACGGCGGTTTACTGGCGAACAGGTCCTTTGGTGGGGCACAGGTTTCCCGGACTTTCTATGCGCGCGGTCAGACAGGCCAGCAGCTTTTGCTGGGAGCGTATCAGGCCCTTGAGCGCCAGATCGCCGCGGGCGGGGTGACTATGTATCCCCGCACGGAGATGTTGGATCTCGTTGTAATCAACGGACGCGCACGCGGCATCGTCACGCGAGACCTGGTGACCGGCAAGGTCGAATCTCATGCAGCTGATGCAGTCATTTTGGGGACCGGCGGATACGGAAACATTTTCTACCTGTCCACCAACGCACAGGGATCGAATGCGACCGCAATCTGGCGTGCGCACAAGCGCGGTGCGGCCTTTGCGAACCCATGCTTCACACAGATTCACCCGACCTGCATTCCGCAGAGTGGAGATTATCAGTCCAAGCTCACACTCATGAGTGAGTCGCTCCGGAACGATGGTCGTGTCTGGGTGCCGCTCAAGAAGGGTGACACGCGCTCGCCAAACGACATTCCGGAGGACGAGCGGGATTATTATCTCGAGCGCAAATATCCGAGCTTTGGAAACCTCGCTCCACGCGACATCGCGTCGCGCGGTGCGAAGGAAGTGTGCGACGAAGGCAGGGGAGTCGGCGAGAGCGGGCTGGGTGTTTACCTGGACTTCTCTGATGCAATCAATCGCCTTGGCGAGAGTGTCATCCGGGAGCGATATGGTAATCTCTTCGAGATGTACGAGCGAATAACCGACGAGAATCCGTACAAGGTTCCAATGCGCATCTACCCAGCGGTGCACTACACCATGGGCGGATTGTGGGTGGACTACAATCTGATGAGCACAATTCCAGGACTGCACGTAATTGGAGAAGCCAACTTCTCAGACCATGGTGCGAACCGGCTGGGTGCGAGCGCGCTGATGCAGGGACTGGCTGACGGATACTTCATCATTCCAAATACAGTCGGCCACTACATTGCGTCCGGCTCGCTCGAGAAAGTTGACGAGTCGCATCCGGAGTTTGCCGCAGCTGAAAAGCAGATCGCCGATCTCACTTCGCGTTTTCTTGCAATCAAGGGCAAGCGGACTGTCGCTTCGTTCCATCGGGAGCTTGGCACTCTGATGTGGGATAAATGCGGAATGGCGCGCACCGCCACAGGCCTGCGTGAGGCACTTGCGAGAATTCCGGAGCTGCGCAAAGAGTTCTGGTCCAATCTCAACGTTCCTGGCAGCGCCGACGAGCTCAACCAGGCACTTGAGCGTGCCGGGCGTGTCGCCGACTATATGGAACTCGCCGAGCTGATGTGCAGGGATGCGCTGCACCGCGAGGAATCATGTGGCGGACATTTCCGGGAGGAGTATCAGACTCCAGATGGCGAGGCGCTGCGCAACGATGATGACTTCGCTTACGTAGCTGCGTGGGAATACGCCGGCGACGGCGGTGAGCCGATTCTCAACAAGGAACCGCTCCTGTATGAGAACGTGAAGCTCTCGCAGAGGAGCTATAAGTGATGAACCTCACGCTCAAGGTCTGGCGTCAGGCCAGCGGCAACGTTCGCGGAAGCCTTGTGAGGTACGAGGTCCCCGGAATCAGTCCTGACATGTCCTTTTTGGAAATGCTGGACGTCGTGAATGAGCGGCTAACCGAGAAGGGCGAGATCCCGATCGCTTTTGACCACGACTGCCGCGAAGGTATTTGCGGGATGTGCAGCCTGATGATCAACGGAGTCGCGCATGGTCCGGAGCGGGGTACGGCGACCTGCCAGCTCCATATGCGCAGTTTCAAGGACGGCGACACAATTGTGATCGAGCCATGGCGCGCCCGTGCGTTTCCAGTGGTCAAAGATCTGGTGGTGAACCGGAGTGCGTTCGACCGGATCATTCAGGCGGGAGGTTACATCTCAGCCGCGACGGGCGGAGCTCAGGATGCCAATGCGCTTCTCGTCCCAAAGCTCGACGTGGATCGTGCGATGGATGCGGCGGCATGTATTGGATGTGGTGCCTGCGTGGCTGCGTGCCCAAATGCGTCCGCGTCGCTCTTTACGGCGGCAAAGATCACCCATCTCGGGCTGCTGCCGCAGGGCCAGCCCGAGCGATATCGCCGCGCGCTGGCGATGGTGGAACAAATGGATATCGAAGAGTTCGGTGCGTGCAGTCTTTTCGGAGAGTGTCAGGAAGCATGTCCGAAGGAGATCAGCATTGACTCCATTGTGCGGATGAACCGGGACTTTATCGTAGGCTCAGTTTCCTCAACATCTTCCCAGTTCGGAGCCGCGGACTAGCTGGCGGCTCCCGGATTTAACGGGCTATTTGGCATCGATATCGATCTTGTGGCGCTCGATATCACGGGACAGCCTGGTTTTCTCGCTGTTTTTTTCAGCTGCATCATGCTGCTGACGATCCTGGGCGAGCCGATGCTGAACATGCCCCTGCTCGGCATTTTCTTCCGGCTCAGCAGTTTGAGGCTCGTTGGCCTTGGAGTGAAGCTGTTGAATGAAAGCCTGGTGGGTTTTCGCCCCATGGGCGCCTTCGGCATGGTCCTGCGGTCCTGCCTGATGGCCGTCGCGTTTCGACATCCAGTTCAAATCCTCGATTGATGTTGCCATGAATCTATAGCCGTGGCAGCGTAACCCCGGACTGCCCTTGATACTTACCCTTTTTGTCCTTGTACGAAACCTCCGGCCCTTCCTCCCCCTTAAAGAACATGACCTGGGCGATCCCTTCATTCGCGTAAATCTTGGCTGGAAGCGGCGTCGTGTTGGAAATCTCGAGAGTTACGAAGCCTTCCCATTCGGGCTCGAATGGGGTGACGTTCGTTATGATGCCGCACCGGGCGTATGTGGACTTGCCGACACATAGTGTCACCACGTCCCTCGGGATCCGGAAATACTCGATCGAGCAGGCCAGCGCGAATGAGTTGGCAGGGACAATGCAAACATCCCCCTCAAACTCGACAAAGGACTTCGGATCGAAGTGCTTCGGATCCACGATCGAGTTCATGACATTGGTGAAAATCTTGAACTGCGGCCCGACTCGCATGTCGTAGCCGTAGGAGCTTACGCCATAGGAAATAACTCCGGAACGAACCTGGCTGCTCTCGAATGGCTCGATCATACCATGTTCCTTGGCCATCCGCGTGATCCAGCGGTCGGATTGAATTGACATTTTTGAGGGTTGGGTGTTGCGGTAGGGAGTGGCTTGGTTTTCGGGCGTGAATTTACGCCCATTAACGGATTTTTTCCACCGATTCAGAGTCATTGAATTAGCTAATTATGCCGGATAGATTCCCCAAATCAGGGCTAGTGAAAAATTTCACGAACTCAATCTGAATGGCTCGCGCCTACTTTCCGGTTCTTTTTCTCCTCGGTTTTGTCGTAATGAACGCCCTTCTCATCGTCGCGCTCTCCGCGCTTACGACGAGATGGCGACCGACTTCCGTTAAACAGACCCCCTACGAATCCGGAATACCTCCCCTCGGCGACGCGCGCGAGCGCTTCTCGATCAAGTTCTACCTTGTCGCAATTCTCTTCATCATCTTTGACATCGAAACCGTCTTCATGTTTCCCTGGGCCGTCTACTACAGGCAGCTCTCCTGCACACAACAGCTGGTCAACAACATCTGCCCGTCAGGCAGCATCTCTTTCTTCGGCCTGGGTGAGATGCTCGTGTTCATGCTGATCCTGCTCGTCGGCTTCATTTACGTCTGGAAAAAAGGAGCGCTCCAATGGGATTGAGCGCACAGCCCGATCGAAAGATTGTTTCATATCAGCCGCAATCCCAGGAAGGCTGGGTTGCCACGCGCCTGGATTTCCTGGTCAATTGGGGCAGGGCCAATTCTCTTTGGCCCATGCCGTTCGGGACCGCATGCTGCGCGATCGAATTCATGGCCACGGCTGCCAGCCGGTTCGATCTCGCTCGCTTCGGAATGGAACGCATGAGCTTCTCGCCCCGTCAGGCTGACGTTCTTATCTGCGCCGGACGAGTACCCTTCAAGCTCGCGCCGATCATCCGCCGAATCTGGCAGCAGATGCCGCAGCCCAAATGGTGCATCGCCATGGGTGCGTGTGCATCTACGGGCAACATGTTCGACAATTACGCAGTAGTGCAGGGCATCGACACGATCATCCCTGTGGACGTGTATGTGCCCGGCTGCCCCCCGCGCCCGGAAGGCCTGATGTATGGGATCCGGCTGCTGCAGGAAAAGGTCATGAACGAGCGCATGAAGGACAGCTTGATTCGGCAGGAAATGGAGCCGGACCCGTTTAGTCAGCTATTCATTCCGCCCTCGGTGATCAACGAACTGTCGGAGCCTTTCGGAAACTCTGTAAACCAGACGCGGTCGACGCTGTGAGCGATATGATGTCGATTGTTTATCCTGGCAGCGGAGCGGGCGATACGCAGACACCGACGACACCGTACGGCATACCCCACCATGGTGCGCCGCTCAATCCCTCAGCAGCAGCTCTAAAGGAAAAGTTTGGCGGCGCGATCATTTCGTCCGAAGCGATCTGGGGCACCACGACGGTCTATGTCGATGCGGCGAAGGTTCCCGAAATCGTCCGCTGGCTGCACGACGATCCTGCGCAGCAGTACGACTTTCTCGTTGACGTCACGGCGGTGGAGTATCGGGACATCGAAGTACCCATGGAAGTCGTCTGGCACCTGCGTTCACTTCCGTTCCGACGGTTCCTTCGCTTAAAGGCCCGTCTCGACAAACGGCAGCCTCTCGAGATCGCCAGTGTGTGGGACGTTTACAAGACGGCTGACTGGCTGGAGCGCGAGTGCTACGACATGTTCGGAATTCGTTTCGTCGGACACCCCGACCTTCGCCGCATCCTGATGTGGGAGCAGTACAAGGAAGGCTATCCACTCCGGAAGGATTTCCCGATTCGCGGCAGGTTCAGCCGGGCCGAACAACTGAGGCAGGCGCTGGCACAGAATCCTGAAGCCAAGTACTCGATGGAAGAGCTGACCGTGGCCGATGCATTTGAGGACATTCCCGACGACATGCGCCAGCGTCTTCGTGGCGGCGAGAGGACAGGCGAGTAATGTCACGTCGCACTATTGAAGTCGAGCTTTCTACCAGCGGACTGGACGCGCAGGGCCGTCCGCAGCGCGTTCCGCTTACTGCATCTGAAGATGGCACCACCATTACGATCGCCGCACCGGAAGCGCTCGAGCCGGATCTCGCAGGCGATCATATGCTTATTAACATCGGGCCGCAGCACCCCGCTACTCACGGAGTGCTTCGTCTCGTGCTGGAGCTGGATGGTGAAACCGTCGTCCGCTGTATCCCGCACCTCGGATACCTGCACTGCGGATTCGAGAAGACCGGCGAATACCGGAACTACTCACAAATCATTACATACACCGACCGCGAAGACTACCTCAACGCACTTGGCAACAACGTCGCCTACTGCCTGAACGCTGAGCAGCTCTGGGGAATTGAAGTCACTGAACGGTGCAAGGTGCTTCGAGTAATTGCTTGCGAGCTGTCCCGCATTGCGTCGCACCTTGTATGGTTGGGTACGACCTGCATCGACATCGGCGCTTTCACGCCGTTCCTCTGGGCATTCCAGGAACGCGAGAATATTTACAACCTGATCGAGAGCTGGGTCGGAGCGCGGCTGACACCGTCCGCCACCAGAATTGGCGGACTCGCAGCCGACATCCCGAATGGATGGATGGACGCGCTGCGTCACTACATCCGTACCTTCCCTAATACGGTTGACGAGATCGATCGCATGCTTACCCGCAATGCGATATGGGTCGGACGCACCGTCGGACTAGGCGTCATGACTTCAGAGGAAGCGATCAACTGGGGCCTTTCCGGTCCAATGGTTCGCGCCTCCGGCGTCGCCTACGACGTGCGAAAGGACTTCCCGTACCTTGACTACGAGACCTACGACTTTGACGTCCCGGTTGGAACCAACGGCGACGTTTACGATCGCTTCCTTGTTCGCATGGAAGAACTGCGTCAGTCCATCCGTATCCTCAAGCAGGCGGCCGACAGACTTCCGGACGGCCCGATCAACATCGACGATCCGCGTGTGATTCTTCCGCCCAAGTCGAAAGCAACAAGCGAAATGGAATCCATGATCCATCACTTCAAGCAGGTGATGGAAGGTCCGCGTCCGCCTGTGGGTGAAGCGTATGTTGCGGTTGAAAGTCCGAAGGGAGAGAAGGGCTACTATATGGTTTCGGATGGAACGTCCAAGCCAGTCCGCTGGAGAATTCGTCCACCTTCCTTCGTAAACCTTTCGGCTATTCCAAAGATGGTCGAAGGGCACCTGCTGTCTGACGTAATCGCAATCAACGCCAGCATAGACATCGTGATGGGAGAGATCGACCGATGAGCGCTGCCGAGCAGACGGGCGCCATGGGCGGGTATGCGTCTCCCGACCTCTCATCGCACGATTCACATGCGCACGAGCCACATACTCCCATATTCACGGGCGCAGCGCGGAAAGAGCTTGATGATCTCCTCACGCATTACCCCACCAAGATGGCAGCGCTGCTGCCCGCGCTCTGGATCGTGCAGCGTGAGCGCGGCTGGGTGAGTGAAGACTCGATGGCCGAAGTTTCCGATTTGCTGGATCTCACGCCTGCGTACGTCAAGGGTGTTGTGACTTTCTACACGATGTACCACCAGCATCCGGTCGGGAAATATTTCATTCAGGTATGCACTACATCGCCTTGCGGAATGTGTGGAGCGGAAGACGTGGTCAAGTCGCTGCTGCAGCACACTGGCACGGGCGAGCTCGGCGTCACGTCCCGGGACGGCCGTTTTACGGTCATTGAAGTAGAGTGCCTGGGCGCCTGCGGTTTCGCAACTCCAATAATGATCAACGAAGATTTCATTGAATCCGTGACTCCTGAAAACGTTCCACAGATTCTCGCGGGGCTCAAGTAATGGGATTTCCGCATCCGATCCATGAACGCGAGACTCCGGTACTCTCGAAGTACTTTGGTGACGCGGAAGCCCGCAGTCTCGACGGCTGGAAGAAACGCGGCGGCTACAAAGCGATGGAGAAAGCGCTGGGCATGTCGCCGGCGGACATCGTAAATGTCGTCAAGGACTCCGGCCTGCGCGGTCGCGGCGGCGCAGGGTTCCCAACAGGCATGAAGTGGTCATTCATGAAGCCCGGCGACGGAAAGCCGCACTATCTGTGCTGCAACGCCGACGAATCCGAGCCGGGGACGTTCAAGGATCGTGAGATCATGCGCTGGACGCCGCACGCGCTGGTCGAAGGCTGTGCGATCGGCGCATACGCGATCGGCGCGGAGACTGCCTACATCTATATAAGGGGCGAGTTCACCGAGTGCATCCACTGGATGGAGCAGGCGGTGAAGGAAGCCTATGCTGCCGGGATTCTCGGCAAGAACGCGATGGGTACGGGCAAGCGTGTTGACGTTTACGTTCATCGTGGCGCTGGTGCGTACATCTGTGGCGAAGAAACAGCGCTGATGAATTCGCTGGAAGGACGTCGAGGCAATCCGCGAATCAAGCCGCCATTTCCGGCGGTTGCCGGTCTGTTCGGCATGCCGACGACGATCAACAATGTCGAGACACTTGTCGCTGTTCCGGAGATCCTGAACAAGGGAGCGGAGTGGTACAAGGGAATGTGCCTGTCAAATCCAAAGAGCACGGGTACCAAGCTCTTTTCGGTTTGCGGCAACATCAAAAAGCCCGGCAACTATGAAGTCGTGCTTGGCTTTCCCTTCAAGGATTTCCTGTACGACCTCTGTGGGGGTCCGCTTGACGGACGGAAATTCAAGGCGGTTATTCCCGGCGGCGCATCAGTGCCGATCCAGACAATGGAGGAAGCCGAAGCTACGCTCATGGATTATGAGGGATTCGTCGCAGGCGGATCAATGCTCGGCTCCGGCGGCGTGATCGTGATCGACGATGCGCAGTCAATGGTGAAGCAGATCGCGCGGCTGGCGCGCTTCTTTGCGCATGAGAGCTGCGCACAGTGCACACAGTGCAGGGAAGGCACCGCGTGGACAACGAAGATTCTCGAACGCATCCGCGATGGCCAGGGCACGACGCAGGACCTCGACACCCTCATGAGTCTCGCGGAAAACATGACCGGTACGACGATCTGCGTGCTCAGTGATTCCTGCGCTACACCTGTTGTTTCCGGAATCAAGAAGTTCCGCCACGAATTCGAAGCGCTCATGCCGAAGCGCGTTCACCCTGTGATGGCCGGGGTGGCGTAATGGAAAATACGAAGATGGTTACGCTCACAATTGAAGGCCGGAACATCACCGTGCCTGAAGGAACGTCCATTCTGGAAGCAGCCAAGCAGGTCGGAATTCTGATTCCGCACTACTGCTACCATCCGGGACTGCCGGTTGCTGGTGTTTGCCGCATGTGTCTTGTGGAAGTAGAGAAGGCGCCAAAGCTTGCGCCCTCATGCGCGACATCAGTTGCTGAAGGCCAGGTAGTACACGTCCATTCCGAGAAATCGCTGGAAGCCCGAAAGGGAGTTCTCGAATTCCTGCTTATCAATCACCCTCTGGACTGTCCGATCTGCGACCAGTCCGGCGAGTGCGAGCTTCAGGATTACACCTACCAGGAAGGCCGCAAGGACTCGCGCTACAAGGAGCCCAAGCGCTTCAACCCGGTAGAAGATTTCGGCGGTGATGTCGTGTACGTCCCAAACCGATGCATCCTTTGCACACGCTGCGTCCGATTCATGAACGACCTTGCGCACGACCCCGTTCTCAATGTGAGCGAGCGCGGTGATCGTGCATTGATCGGCAAGTTTGAGGGTCACGACCTCACGCATCCCTGGGCTGCTAATGTCATCGATCTTTGCCCGGTAGGTGCGCTGCTGTCCAAGGATTTCCTCAACAAGGCCCGCGCATGGGAGCTTGATCGCGCTGCTTCCATCTGCCCGAATTGCACGCAGGGCTGCAACACAATCATTGAGACCCGCGAGAACAATGTTGTGCGGATCCGGCCTCGCTCCAACGAAGAAGTGAACAAGTATTTCATGTGCGACTACGGGCGCCTGAACTATCGCTGGATTAACGAGCAGGACCGCGTTGAGCAGCCGATGACCAGGAACAACGGTTCGCTTGCGAATGTTGAATGGGAAATTGCCATCAACGCCGCCGCCTCTTTACTGAAGGGGAAGCGCGTTTTTGTAGCGGCTTCGCCAATGCTCTCCAATGAATCGCTGTATCTATTGAACAGGCTTATCAAGCAGAGCGGCGGCACTGGTTCATTCACGGTTGCAACTGGTGATGAAGCTCCGCTTCCTGGCGTTGAAGATCTCGCGCTTCGACGTGACCGTGCGGCGAACGTGAACGGCGCAGAGCTGATGGGGTTCCGGCGTAACGAACATGTTCTGGACGGATTGTACAGTGGTGACGTACTCGTGATCGCTGACGACCGTCTCGACGGCGTGGATCCAAAGGAGCTCGAGGCGGCGTCTGCAGTGATAGTTATCGGAACGACGCTTCCAGCCGCCGCCGCGAACGCGAATGTAGTACTCCCAATCGCGAACTTTGCGGAGGAAGAGGGAACCTTCACCAACCTTCGCGGGCGTGTCCAGCGATTTACACAGGCGAAAGCAGCACCAGGCATGGCGCGGCCCAGCTGGCTGGTCCTCGGCGATCTTCTTGGGGCGCTCGGGCTCCAGAACGCTTTCTACCTCCCGTCAGAAGTCTTTGCCCAACTCTCGAAGGACAACGCTGATTTTGCCGGGATGAATTACGAAACTCTTGGATTCAAGGGCCTGCCTGTGCTGAGCGGTCAGGCCGTGGGAGCAGCCTAATGAATCCAATGGCACTGCTACAGCTTGCAGTTGACAGGAATGCACCGCCTACCAGCGATGCAGTGTTCTTCATCGCCACGATCATCAAGGTGATCGTCGTGTTCACCATCTATATGGTAGGCGTTGCCCTGCTTACCCTGGCCGAGCGCAAGATCTCGGCGTGGATTCAGGACCGACACGGTCCCAATCGTGTGGGACCCGGCGGACTGCTGCAGCCGGCTGCTGATGGTCTCAAGAACTTCATGAAGGAAGAGACATATCCGGACGCCGCCTACAAGCCGCTCTTTATCCTTGCTCCGATCCTCTCCTTCATTCCTGCACTCACAACCTGGGCGGTAATTCCGTTCGGCGCGCCGATGCCGACGCGGTGGGGAAGAATCGATCTCGTCGTGGCCGACCTTCCTGTGGGATTCCTGTTCATCCTGGCGATCTCGTCGCTCGGCGTCTACGGGATCGTACTGGCCGGCTGGTCCTCAAACAACAAGTACGCCCTCCTTGGGGGACTCCGCTCCAGCGCGCAAATGATCTCCTACGAGATCTCGCTTGGGCTTTCCACGATTCCGGTTCTGCTTCTCGCCGGGAATGTGACCCTGACTTCTATTATCAAGCAGCAGGCTTACGGCGGCTGGAACGTTGTGAACCTCACGCTGGCTTTCCTGATCTTCATGATCGCGGCCTTCGCGGAGACTAATCGTCTTCCATTTGACCTTCCGGAAGCGGAGTCTGAGCTGATTGCCGGATATCACACGGAATACAGCGCGATGAAATTCTCGCTCTTCTTCATCGCCGAGTATGCGAACATGGTGACGGCGAGCGCCCTGATGGCGACGCTGTTTTTCGGTGGATGGGACGTGCCCTTCACAGGCCATGACAACATTGGACCGTACAGCGTTTGGTTGTCATTGCTGTCCATCGCAATTTTTGCAGTGAAGGTGATGTTCTTCATCTTCGTCTTTATGTGGGTCCGCTGGACTCTTCCGCGTTTCCGATATGACCAGCTCATGTCTCTGGGCTGGAAGATCATGCTGCCATCCGCGCTCGGATACATCGTGGTAATGGCGATAGTGATTCTCGCCCTCGATGCCGCAGGAATCCATTATGGAGCGATGCACTCGGCGATACTTGGCGCCATCAACCTGATAATTGTTGTACTTGCCGCAGCGGTGCTGGACCGCGGGCGAATCATCAGCCCGGCGTATGGGCGCATGGACAAGAAGAACGTTGAACGGCTCCGCGAGGTTAGCTCGCGATCACCGCTGGCATCTGAGGCGAAGGTTTAAATGGCAATCAATGTGAAGGTGCTCGAGCGGCCTATCAGTGAGGCGAGCTATCTCCGCTCCACCCTCAAGGGAATGGCGGTGACCTTCAAGCACATGGTCAATCCGCATAAGGTCACGGTCCAGTATCCGGAGGAGAAGTGGCAGATCTCGCCGCGCTGGCGCGGGACGCACCGCATGCTGACCACTGAAGACGGCAAGGCGAAGTGCGTTGCGTGCGGGCTCTGCCCGACGGTATGTCCTCCGAACTGCATCAAGCTGGTGCCAGGTGAAGACGAAAACGGCAACCGCTATCCGCTGATTTTTGAGATCGACGAGTTTCGCTGCATCTTCTGCGGCTACTGCCAGGAAGTTTGCCCGGAAGAAGCAATTCACGTTGGCCGGCACTACGAGAATGCGGAATACAGTCGCGAAGGTTTTGTATATGATCTCGAGCGCTTGATGGCGCAGACACATCCGGTGTCCGAGATGTGGGACCCGGAAGATCCGAAAGGACAGTAATGCAGGACAATTTTCCGTTAATCTACAATTTTCATTTCTATCTTTTCGGCGTGATTTCACTCGCGTCCGCGATCGCGTTCGTCACGCGCAAAAGCCCGGTGGCTGCGGCGCTCTGGCTTGTCAACACCATGTTCTGTCTTGCTGCACTGTACGTGATGCTGGACGCGCCCTTCATAGGCGCAATCCAGATTCTCGTTTACGCCGGCGCGATTATGGTGGTGTTCCTCTTCGTCGTCATGCTCCTGAATCTCGGGCATCCGAGCGAGATCATGGATGCGCGCCCAACTTGGGGAAAGCTGGCTGCTGTGCTTCTCGGCCTGGGAATGCTTGCAGAGATTGCGATGCTTGCCGGTGCAAGAATCCCGCGGGAGCTCATCGTCCCTGGCAATGCGTCCGGCGCACAGCTGGATAAGTACGGCGCAATCGGCTCGATCGCGCGACCGCTTTTTACTGACTACCTGCTCGCGTTTGAGTTGACCAGCGTGCTTCTCCTGGTCGCAATCGCCGGCGCGGTAGTGCTTGGCCGCAGGAGGGAACGCAATGCTCGCTGAATCACTGGCGCTGTCGGCAGCGCTGTTTACGATTGGAGTGATCGGCGTCCTCACGCGCCGGAACGCCATCATCATATTCATGTGCATCGAGCTGATGCTCAACGCAGTTAACCTGACCTTTGTAGCCCTTGCACGTGTTTACGGTGCGTCCGGCCAGGTATTCGTCGTTTTCGTAATGACCGTAGCGGCCGCCGAGGCCGCAGTTGGCCTGGCAATCATCATTGCAATCTTCCGGCACCGTCAGTCGGTTGACCTTCGTAACATCAATTTGCTGAAAGGATGATGCTTCTCCAGCACGCGGTAGCGACTGTGCACCCGTTGCAGAACACACCCGCGCAATGGATGTGGCTGCTTCCA
>JBKJPM010000079.1:0-7552 GCA_046595175.1 Gemmatimonadaceae bacterium | reverse complement strand
GAACTTAAGGCGATCTGCGATCTCCAGCCGCTGGAGTATTTCGTCGCGATCGGCGATCGGAAAATTGAGATTCGTCGCTGCCAGATCACCGAACCTGCCGGGATCGGAAATGTTCATCCGCAGGATTGCCGGCACTTCATCGGGAATCCGGTCCACAAGCTGGGCGAGAGTTTCAGATGCCGACACAATTCGCGTGACCAGGTCATCCACTTCGGGAGCATCGGCTCCAGTTTCGCGCGCCGGTGAAACTGTCGCGATCGGATAAGGCTGCTTTTGCGAAATCGCGTCGATATTGATTCGCCGCAGGCCCTGGAGTGTTATCTGGACGGTGTCGCCGGGGAGATTGATCCGCTCGTGGACCCGGGCCGCGACACCAACGCGTCCCACGAACTTCCCGAAGTCAACTGGATCTTCGTGGTCGCCCGTGGCGATTACGAGTGCGACAACGAGGTTCGAATCCTCATTTTCACGCAGCAGCGCAAGATTTTCCGGCGCGCCCATCTGAACGGCGATGGTTCCCAGTGGATAGACAATTGTTGACCGCAAAGCCATCAGCGGAAGCTGCGGGGGCAGCTCCGATTTCAGGATTTCGTCTTTGCGCTGGGTTTTTGCCATTCTCTAAGATGATAGACTGATGCGTCGCTTTCAAAGTAAAAGTTGGCTCAGCAGTGAAATTCCACGGCCATTTCGCCGCGGACAAATCTTGGTTCACACGTAGGACACGTAGGACACACGTAGGGTCACGTAGAACTACGATACTTGGGGGGAACTGCACGGACTTTCAATGTCGTTCCCCTCCCAAAGAACTTCTACGTGTCCTACGTGTGTACTACGTGTCCTACGTGCAACAAAATGACTCGGACTTTTCCCTGTATTAGTACGCTTTCGATGCCTCGTGCCAATTGAATAAAGGCCTAAAACCGGATATCTTTGAAGGCTATGTTCGAAGACCTCAGCGAAAAGCTCGAAGCGACCTTTGCACGCCTCCGCGGGCGCGGAACACTCACGGAAGCTGACATCAAGGAAGGCCTGCGGGAAGTGCGTCGCGTACTCCTCGAAGCCGACGTCAATTTCGCGCTCACCCGCGAGTTTCTCGAACGGGTAGAAAAGAAGGCAGTTGGGATAAACCAGCTAAAAGCTGTCTCTCCTGCTCAGCAGCTTGTAAAGGTTGTTCATGAAGAGCTTGCCGCCATGCTTGGCGAACGGCGCGAAGGATTGAAGCTGAGCTCGGTTCCCCCAACCGTGGTGATGATGGTTGGACTGCAGGGATCCGGAAAAACGACTACGGCCGCTAAGCTTGCGCGCAAGCTGAAATTGGAAGGTCGTGCAACCCGGCTGGTGGCAGCGGACGTGTATCGTCCAGCCGCCATCGACCAGCTGGAGACGCTCGGAAAGCAGCTGGAAATTCCAGTCTATGCTGATCGTACTACTACCGACGTCGTCAGGATCGCAAAGGCCGGCGTGGAAGCGGCAAAGCGTGAGCGTGACCGGGTTGTAATCATAGATACAGCGGGTCGTCTGCAGATTGATGATGACATGATGCAGGAGCTGTCGAGACTGAAAGAGGCATTACGTCCGACAGAGATCCTGCTTGTGGCTGACGGAATGACGGGACAGGACGCGGTGAAAATCGCCCAGGGTTTCAACGATGCGCTTGGAGTCACTGGTGTCATCCTGACCAAGATGGACGGCGATGCACGCGGCGGCGCGGCGCTTTCGATGTATGGCGTGATCAAGAAGCCGATCAAATTCATCGGTGTCGGTGAAAAAGTTGACGCGCTGGAAGACTTCCACCCGGATAGAATGGCCGGGCGGATTCTCCAGATGGGCGACATTGTGTCGCTGGTCGAAAAGGCACAGGGCGCGTTCGACGAGGCGGAAGCTAAGCGCCTCGAGAAAAAGGTCAGGAAGGAGGGGATGGATCTCTCGGATTTTCTGACGGCCATGAAGCAGCTCCAGAAAATGGGTCCGCTCGAGGGCGTGCTTAAGATGCTTCCGGGCGTGAATAGCAAGATGCTCAGCCAGGCAAAGGTGGACCCAAAACGAATGAAGCACATGGAAGCGATTGTCCTGTCCATGACCCCCGGTGAGCGGCGCGAGCCCGCGCTTATCAACGGGACTCGTCGAGCCCGAATCGCGAAGGGGAGTGGGCGTCCGGTCAATGAAGTGAATAGATTGTTGGATCAGTTCCGCGAAATGCAGAAAATGATGAAGAAAATGGCTGGCGGCGGGCGCATGGGTATGCCTTCAATGCCGGGCATGTTTGGAGGGGGAGGGATGCGGTAACGCATCACATTTAGTATCGGGTGCGCGCCGGAGACGCCGGCGACGCGATGAGCCTGATCGAAGCGGAGACGCTTCAATTCACACCCTGAAACGGGAGCAGTAATGGTAAGAATCAGACTCCGCCGCATTGGGCGGAAGAAAGCACCGGTTTATAGAATTGTTGTTGCGGATTCACAGAGTCCGAGAGACGGAAAGTTCATTGAGATCATCGGTCAGTATGCGCCGCGTCAGGGTGAAGGCAGTCTCAAGATCAACGAAGACCGCGCGAATTACTGGATGGATGTAGGCGCGCAGCCGAGCGACACTGTTCGCTCACTTCTGCGCCGCGCAGGCGTCCTGAAGAAGCGGCACGAAGCGCGAGTCGGGGACACACTCGCAGCGAAGGCGGTTCCGGTCAAAGAAGGCGAGTAGGTTTCGTCGGACTGGTTGCGGCCTCCGGCGTATGTCGGGGGCCGTTTCTGTTTCTTCAAGAACTGAAACGTGAATGGCTGACAACACTGATCTCGTAATCGTCGGCAAGGTCCGCAAAGCCCAGGGTATCAAAGGCGAGCTGCTTGTCGAATCCCTTAGCGACAGCGGGGAGAAAACCTTTGCCGCCGGACGCCGCGTGATTGCAGGCACAGTGGCCGGCGATGTGCTGGCACGTCCCAAGGGAATGCCTGGCGAAGGTCCGATAGAGTTGGTGATCACGCGCTCGCGTCCATTCAAGGGCGGATGGCTGCTTGTTGTCGACGGAATCGCCGACCGATCCGAGGCGGAAAAGTGGCGCTCGAGATATTTGCTGGCACCGCAGTCCGAGCTTGACCCACCGGGTGAGAACGAGGTTTACATGCACGACCTCGTCGGTCTTGAAGTTGAGAACGCGGATGGAGGAGTGGTCGGCCGAATCAACGGATTTTACGAGCTTCCCCAGGGACTGATGCTGGAAATCCGGGGTGAAAATGGCGAGATACTGCTGCCATATCGACCCGAGGTTGTCGCTCACGTGGACATGGCTCGGCGGGTCGTATCGCTGAATGCAGGTGTGGAATACCTCTCCTGATGCCGCTCAAAATCAATGTGATCACGATTTTCCCGGAGTTTTTTCAGGGGCCGCTTTCGCTGAGCATTCCTTCGCGCGCGGCAGCTGCGGGGAGCGTGAGCTACAACCTGCTAGACCTGCGGGATTTCACGCACGACAAGCATCGCACTGTTGACGACGCTCCTTATGGTGGGGGAGCGGGAATGGTCATGAAGCCGGCTCCATTTTTCGAGGCTGTCGAGTCGATCGGGGCGAAGGCGCCGATCGTCCTGCTCTCGGCGCGCGGGAAGAAGTTTTCGCATGCGGATGCCGTGAGGTTTTCCGAATGCGAGGAGATCACCCTGCTGTGTGGTCACTACAAGGACATAGATCAGCGGGTCGCTGATCATCTGGCTACGGAAGAAATCTCTTTGGGTGATTTCGTCCTGAGCGGGGGAGAGCCTGCGGCTCTGGCGATTATTGATGCTACGGTTCGGCTGCTTCCAGGAGCCATGTCCGACCTTGACAGTGCCCGGACGGACTCTTTTTACGATCGGGGAATTTCGGCGCCCAGCTATACGCGGCCGCCCGATTTTCGGGGATTGGGCGTGCCGGATGTGCTTTTGTCGGGGGACCACGCCAGGATAGCGAAATGGCGGGAGGAGGAGGGGAAGCGAAGAACGGAACGGCGAGCCGGTAGCGACTAGCTGAAAGCCACTAGCCTTTAGCCGCAATTTCGCGGCTGATGGCTAGCTAGTGGCTAACGGCTTTAGGCTCACCGCTATCGGCGCGTCGTTCCGCCGTTCCGGCCCAGTAGCGTAGGCCCGTCCAGAATGCTATAATTCAAGGCTGCACACGACTTTACACATCCAGGCCGAACCAAAGCCAGAGTATCTATATGCATATCTTCTCCGAAACCCAGAAACAGTGGATGCGAACCGACATCCCCGCATTCCGCGCCGGCGACACGCTTCGTGTCAACGTTCGCGTCAAGGAAGGCGAAAAAGAGCGCGTTCAGGCGTTTGAAGGCGTGTGCATTGCTCGTCGTGGCTCCGGTGTGAGTGAGACGTTTACCGTTCGCAAAATTTCCAACGGTATTGGCGTCGAGAGAATCTTTCCGATTCACAGCCCAATGCTTGCAGAAGTGATTGTGCAGCGTCGTGGCCGCGTGCGTCGCGCGAAGCTCTACTATCTCAGACACCTGACAGGAAAGGCGACGCGAATTAAGGAAAGAAAGGTGCGCACAGCAACTCAGACCGACGGGTCCTGAGCGTCGACCCGCGAAATGACCGCCACCGAAGAATCAGGCGGGACATCGCGGGCCCCCGCCGAGCAGGAACTGCCCGGCGTTTTTCCACTTGAAAAGAAAGCTGTAAAGCGAAAGGTCCCGCGTTATGCGCGCTGGACCACTATCGAGCGCGACCTTCGCCGAGAGAAAGGCCCGATGCTCGCCGGCGTCGACGAAGTTGGCCGTGGTCCGATCGCTGGGCCTGTCGTAGCCTGCGCCGTGATCATGCCGCCGGACCAACGCGCCATTCGCGGCGTGGATGACTCCAAGAAGCTCAGCGCCCGGGAGCGCGTCAAGCTCGCGCACCAGATCCGTTCGCATGCAATCGCATTTGCGCTGGGCGCCGCGTCGGTGCGCGAAATCGAGCGGCTGAACATTTATCAGGCGAGTGCGCTGGCGATGCATCGCGCACTCTCGCGGCTCAAGGTTTCGCCGGATCACGTCCTTATCGACGGAAAGGCGATGCGGTCGTTGCCGGTGCCGCACACTGCCGTGGTGCATGGAGACGCGCGCTGTTTCAGCATCGCCTGCGCGTCCATTCTCGCCAAGGTGTGCCGCGACGAGCTGATGACGCGACTTTCGGTTCGGTATCCCGGGTACGCGTGGGAGCGGAATGCAGGCTATACGGTGCCCGCTCACATCGCGGGTCTTGCAGCGCATGGAATTACAGTTCATCACCGCCGCAGCTTCGTTCGTGTCAGTCAGCTCGCGTTTGATTTTTCAAGTGGAGTGGTGCTGCTCGACGCTTCGGATGCGCTGCGGGCATGAGCGCGCCATTGGTTGGGATCATCATGGGTTCCAAGTCCGACTGGGAAACGATGGAGCATTGCGCACGAACGCTGGAGAAGCTCGGAATTCCATTTGAGCAGCGCGTTGTTTCGGCACATAGGACGCCGGATCTTCTTTTTGAATACGCAGAAGGTGCAGAAGCGCGAGGACTCGAAGTGATCATCGCAGGCGCGGGCGGTGCTGCCCATCTTCCCGGCATGACGGCCGCCAAGACATCACTCCCTGTTCTCGGCGTTCCCGTTGAGAGCAAGACCCTGAAGGGAATGGATTCACTTCTTTCAATCGTGCAGATGCCTGCCGGGGTACCCGTCGGAACGCTTGCGATCGGAAAGGCTGGAGCGATCAATGCGGCTCTGCTGGCTGCTACAATAGTTGCGCGCTCGCACAGGGAATATCGCGCGGCGCTGAGTGAGTTCCGCCGCACGCAGACAGAGTCCGTTCTCGCCTCGCCGGATCCAGCGGAAGGAGCATGAGGGTTGGCGTCCTGGGCGCCGGACAGCTGGGACAAATGCTCGCACTCGCGGGTCGGTCGCTGGGCATAGACTTTCGTTTCTTTGCGCCCGATGCCGGCGCACCCGCTTCAAATCTTGCAGAGCAGGTGGTAGCGGAGTACGAGAACACGGCGGCACTCGAGCATTTTGCGTCAGGTCTCGATGTCGTGACCTACGAATTCGAAAGCGTGCCGGTATCGTCTGTCGAGTTTCTTGCGGAGAGGGTTCCGGTATTTCCTCCACCGCGGGCACTGGAAACCGCTCAGGACCGGCTTTTTGAAAAGCAGTTTTTCAGGAAGCACGGTATTCCAACACCGGATTTCGCACCGGTTTCCTTCATCACCGAGTTGCGCGATGCGCTGGCAATGGTGGGCGCTCCGGCGGTGCTCAAGACCCGCAGGCTCGGGTATGACGGCAAGGGCCAGTTTGTAATCCGGAACGCTTCCGAAACCGAAAAGGCATGGGTTCACGTCGGTGGAGTGCCACTTATCCTGGAGAAATTCGTCGATTTTTCCCGGGAGCTATCCATAATTGCGGTGCGTTCGAAGGAAGGGGAATTTCGCTGCTATCCGCTGGTGGAAAACCATCACAGCGAGGGGATCTTGCGGCTCTCTGTTGCACCTGCTCCATCGGTATCTGAGGAGCTGCAGGAGAAGGCTGAGGGTTTTGCGCGTCGCATCATGGATGAACTGGAATACGTTGGAGTGCTGGCGATGGAATTATTTCAGCGCGGAGACGAGCTGCTGGCCAACGAAATGGCGCCGCGCGTTCACAACTCGGGTCACTGGACAATCGAGGGTGCAGCTACGAGCCAGTTCGAGAATCACCTGCGCGCAATTACGGGAATGCCGCTCGGGAGCACAGAGCCGACGGGTGCTGCCGGCATGCTGAATGTAATCGGCACCGTGCCGGATCTCACCCGCATCCAGCATCACGCCGACGCGTACGTGCACATGTACGGAAAGCAGCCTGCGCCGAAGCGGAAGCTCGGGCACGTAACAGTTCTAGCCGCCGACATGCAGGGTGTGCGGAACAGCGTTGCGGATCTGCGGCGACTCCTTTCCAAGAGCGGATCGTGATTCACGCGCAGGACATGGCTTTCGCAATCCTGGTTTTTTCGTCGCTGCTTGCGATCGTGAATCCGCTGGGCGCGATTCCGTTTTATATCACAGCGACGGGCAACTACGAGCAGCAGCATCGCGCATCAACGCTCAGGCTGTCGATCGCAACCGGAATAGTAGTTCTCGTTGTGTTTGGCCTGCTTGGAACCGCAATCCTGAAGTTTTTCGGGATCACGACTTATGCTTTTCGAATCACCGGCGGGATCCTCTTCTTCAAGATTGGATCGGACATGATCGAAGCCAAAGTTTCGCGTGAGCGAAGCAGCATGTCTGAAAGAAGGGAGGCGACGCAGGCGGGAGAGATTGGAATCGTCCCGCTCGGAATTCCGATCCTCGCCGGTCCGGGTTCCATTTCCACCATTATCACGTTGGGCGCGCAGGCTGATACCAAGTGGCAGATGGGAGCGGTTTACGGCTCCATCTTCGCCGTCATGCTCATTTCATGGATTGTTCTCGCGATCGCGCCCCGGGTGTTCAAGCGGCTTGGCCAGACCGGTATCAACGTAATGACTCGGCTCATGGGTCTCCTGGCAATGGTGATTGGAGTCCAGTTCGTGATTGACGGGGTAAGAACCGT
>JBKJPM010000187.1:0-5500 GCA_046595175.1 Gemmatimonadaceae bacterium | reverse complement strand
CGAATCAGCGCAAGGAATAAGCCCTGGTGGTCTGGTACACCCGTGGATGTTCGGCCATTCTTCAGGATCGAAGGAAAACGAGGGAGATAAAATGGGTGCACCGGCAGTCGCGATAATTATTCGAAAAAAAGAAAACCACCTGGTTCAGCATATGAGAGATGCAGGCGCTCTCTCCCCGGACACCGCGAAATCCCTGCGAGATCTCCATCTTGATGAAGACGATTTCGCCCTGAGGCGCCTGCATCGGCGGGCCGTCGTTCGAGAGGTGCATCCGGGTGAGTATTACCTGGACGAGGAAGTGTGGCGCGCCGCCATGGATACCCGCCGGCGACTTCTGTCCATTGTCGTCGTGCTCATCGTGCTGGGGCTTATCTGGGCATACCTGACTAACGGCGCGCGCGGAGCACCTCTCACATGAAAGGAAAAGAGCGCGCAGAGCTTCGCTCCGAGGCTCACCATCTGTCTCCGACGGTGCACGTCGGGCAGCACGGGTTGACTCCGGCGTTGATTAAATCGCTGGACGACGCTCTCCGCACGCATGAGCTGGTCAAGGCGAAACTGCAGCCACGCGCAGACGTGAAACCCAGGGAAGCTGCGCAGACGCTTGCGCTCGCGACTTCATCTGATGTCGTCCAGGTAATAGGACGGACGGCGACATTCTATCGCGAAAACCCGGACCTGAAGCGGAAAGTCGGCGAACTTCCGCCATGGCGGCGGTAGCGGGTTCCTGAAGGCGTGCCCCGGAGCGAAATTCCGGTATGCATGCGACCGAGCCTTTAGCGACTGCGGTTCTTGTAACCGTAATCGGGATACTGCTTGGCGTAAGCGTCCTGTTTAGCAGAGCGTCCGAAAGAAGCGGAGTTCCCGTCGCTCTCATATTCCTTGTAATAGGAATTATTGCCGGCTCCGAAGGGCTCGGCGGAATTGCGTTCGAGAATTACGAGGCAACTGCAAGGCTTGGCACACTTGCTCTTCTCCTGATTCTCTTCGATGCAGGATTGAACACGCCGGTGCAGTCGCTGCGGAAATACGTTCTTCCGGCATCCGTACTCGCCACCCTTGGCGTCGTCGGGACCGCGCTCCTTGTTGCCGTTGCAGCGCATGCACTGGGATTCCCATGGACATTTGCCCTGGTGCTCGGAGCCGTAGTTTCGCCTACCGATGCGGCGGCGGTGTTCGCGGTCTTGCGGAACAGTGGAATCCACTTGAAGCGCCGAGTCGGTCTGACGCTCGAAGCAGAGTCAGGCCTGAACGATCCGATGGCCGTAATTCTCACCACTGTCCTGACTGCGAACCTGCTGACTCCTGGTCAGATGAACGGTTGGAGTGTTGGGGAAGAAGTGATCGTACACATTCTTATCGGCGCCGCTTTCGGGGTGGGCATTGGATTTGGCGGACGATGGGTTCTGCGCAAGGTCAGGCTCGCGGCCGGAGGACTCTATGTCGCGCTGATGATTTCGTTTGCGCTGCTTTCGTTTGGCGCACCCACGGTCCTGGGTGGTAGCGGGTTTCTTTCAGTGTATATGGCCGCGGTGATTCTTGGCGATGGCGCGCTTCCATATAGGACAGGATTGCTGCGAGTCCATGACGCGCTAGCCTGGCTGGCCCAGATCGCCATGTTCCTCATGCTTGGTCTCCTGGTATCTCCATCGCGAATGGTGGACGTCGCCGTGCCCGGGCTGATCCTGGCGCTCTTCCTGACGTTCATTGCGCGACCCCTCGTTGCTGCGATCAGCCTGTTTCCATTCCGATATACCGCCAAGGATGTCGCCTATGTGGGCTGGGTGGGACTGCGCGGAGCCGTGCCGATTGTTCTCGCGACGTTCGTAATTCTTAGCCGTGCTTCGGGTTCGGAAAAGATTTTTGATCTCGTCTTTTTCATTGTCGTCGTCAATGCGCTGATTCCAGGGATGACAGTCCGGTGGGTGACACGAAAGCTCGGGCTGGAATCGAGTGACCCACCAATGCCGAGAGCGGTGCTGGAAATCGAGTCGCTCCAGCCGCTCAGGGAGACGCTTTCTTCCTTTTATATAGATGAGGGCCTCGATCTGGCCGGAGTGCAGCTCGAGGATATCCCCTTTCCGGAGAGTGCAGGGGCGACGCTAATCGTGCGGGGCAGCAATCTTATTCCGCCCAAGCCGGCGACGATTCTGGCAGTCGGAGACCACCTCTATGTCTTCTCGAAACCGGAGGACCTGCCCTTCATCCAGCTAATGTTCGGTCGGCCGGAAGAGAAGTAACTGTCAGGAAGGTTAATATTACTATCCGTCGGCCTATTTTTCGAATTCCAGAACGAAGCCGCAACCGGACAGACGAATGCCATATGTAATTACCGAAGCTTGTAAAGGAACCAAGGACCGCGCATGCGTAGACGTGTGCCCGGTCGACTGCATATATGAGGGCCCGGATCAGCTTTTCATACATCCGGATGAATGCATAGATTGCGGTGCGTGCGAGCCCGAGTGCCCGGTTACGGCAATCTTCCCGGAGGAGGATGTTCCGGCGAACCTCAAGGAGTTCGTTCAGCTGAACAGGGAAGTGTTCAAGGGCGATAATCCGCCGGGGCGGCCGCAGAGATAGCTCATCCGGCGCTCCCTGTCGCAGTTCGCAGTTATACGCTGAACCCCATCCGCGACTTGAGGTAAAAGAGGCCGAGCAGCACCGCATACTGCAGGAATGTGCTGATCTCACTCTTCCACGCTTCGGCCCAGTGATGTTCGCCCTGCTCGGCGACGCGCGAGGGACTGGGGATCCAGCGAGGTGTCCGTGATTTATAGCCTAGATACTCGGTTCCAAAGATGGACTCGAGCACTCCTTCCTCGTAGCGGACGATCAGCGTGTATTCGATCGCAAAGATCAGAATTGCGATGGGGAGGAACCAGAGCACTCCCGATATCACGACGAATCCCATCCAAATAAGAAAGTTGCCGTTGTACAGCGGATTGCGGCTCCATGCAAACGCGCCGTATGTGACGAGTCGCTGCACATTGCGCGAGCGGCGGCGGGTCACGGTTCCCGCCGCTGCCACACCTGCGAGGCGAATTCCTTCACCGAGGATGATGAGAGCCGCGCCAATTATCCATCTTGTCGGCGACGTCGCCCCCGGAACAAGCAGCGGAATTCCGAGAAAGAGCACCGGGAGCCAGCCGCGATTGCGGAAGAGCACAGCGCCGGCGCGCGCTGCAGTCGAGCGCTCCGTTTCACTTACCTGCTCCAGAGTGCCGGTCACTCGTCCGTCCAGGGGGTGAACATCGTACGCCAGTCGTCGGGAACGGGGATGGGGCGACGATCTTTTCCCACGGCGACGTAAACTACCTGCGCTTTGCAAACGAGTTCATTGCGCGTGTTCCGCACTTCCTGCTGAACCTTGAAGCTCGTGTTTCCGATTGAAGCAAGACCGGAGCGTATTATGAGATCGTCGCCGGGGAGCGCCTCCGACTCGTAGGATATCTCGACATGCCTGACGATCGCAAAGAGACCAGAATCGAGGAACTCGCGATGTGACATTTTATGCTCCAGGGCATCCCATCGGGCCCGTTCGAGCATACGCAGGAAGGTCGCGTGATTGACATGGCCTACAATGTCACAATCTGTCGGGTAAACATGAACTCGTAGCTCGTCGGACAATTGCATCCTCTTTAAGGCAGTGCCTAAATCTCGCGAAAGAGGGAGGCCGAGGGTACCACCGCAAGGATTCCCGCGGATTAACTACATTTCGGGAATGGCCCAGGACAATTCTCGCGGACTCGTCTACATCGACTCCGACAGCAGCGCGGACGCGTTCCTCTCAGGGATAGCGAACACAAAGGAAATCGCTGTAGATACGGAAGGGGCAAGCTTTCACCGGTTCGTCGACCGGATATATCTCATCCAGTTAAGCACACGCGAGACGAGCGCGATCATCGACCCACTTGCCGTTACGAGACTCGACAAGCTCGGAAAGCTGCTCGAGGACCCGGCCGTAGAGGTCGTGTTCCATGATGCGGACTACGACCTACGCCTGTTGCACCAGGACTACGGCTGGCATCCGACGAATATTTTCGACACACGAATCGCATCGCAGCTGATTGGCCTGAAGTCATTCGGTCTGGCTGCGCTTCTGGATCAATACTTTGGCGTGAAGCTGGACAAGCAACACCAGCGCGCGGACTGGTCAATGCGGCCCCTGACCGAAGGTATGCTGGCCTACGCGGCGCAGGATACAGCGCACCTTCTAGCCCTCAAGGACAAGCTCGAAGCCGAGCTCACTCGTCTTGGCAGGATCGAATGGGCGCGTGAGGAATTTGCCCGGCTTGAAGGCACACGCTGGCAGCAGGAAAACGAGGCAGAGCAGTTCTTCAAGGTAAAGGGCGCGCGCGACCTTTCGCGTCGGGAACTGGCACTGCTTCGCGAGCTGGTTATTTGGCGGGATGCCGTCGCCGCAGAAATGGATCGTGCAACGTTTCGGGTTGTAGGAAACGAAGTTCTCTTATCCATTGCGCAGACACAGCCGCAGACTCCGGCCGATCTCGGCGCAATAAAGGGAATGCCGCGCGGAATTCTGGAGCGTAGAGGCCAGGATGTTCTCGCAGCGGTACGACGCGGAATTGGCGTTGCAGAAGATCAGCTTCCAAAGTATCCGCGCTCGCCGAGATGGGACAAGGATCCGGGACTCGACTCACGCGTGGCGCTGCTCAAGAACGCGCGCGACGCGGCGGCCATGAGGTTATCGCTTGACCCAGGCGTGCTTTGTTCGCGTGAGAGACTTGAAGCGATCGCGAGACAAAACCCGGCAACGACTGAAGAAATGTGCGAGGTGCCGGGAGTGCGGCGATGGCATGCTGCTGAAATGGGAGAAGCTTTTCTTAGCGTGCTGCGCAGCGCAAAAAACTAGAAGCCGAGATACGCGCGGACTCGCGGCTCCATTTTTTCCGGAGTCCAGAAAGGCTCCCAGACAATATTCACTGTTACATTTTCGACGCCGGGGATAGTCCTGATCTCCTTTTCGGCATTGCCCACGAGCTCGGGCCCTGACGGACACGCCGGCGATGTGAGCGTCATGTCGACTTTGACGTCGGCTCCGTTCACCGTGATAGTGTAGATCAATCCCAGATCCATGATGTTCAGATTGAGATCAGGATCCTTGACGCGTCGAAGCGCGAGCTTGACCTGGTCTTCGCTCACCACCGCATCTTTTGGATCAGCCTGCGTAGTTGTGTCGGTCATTTGCTGGTGTGTTTCTTTGCGGAAACGGAGTGCTTCTTTATGGAAGGCACCGCATGCTTCTTCCTTGAACCGGTTTTCGATGCTTTTCCTTTCGAGCTTTTTCCCTTCTTCACACGCGATACGCGGTGAACCGTGCCTCTGGAAGCTAGCCTGCTCTTTGCGCGGACGGGCTTTATGGCCGGATTCCAGCCAACTTCGCGATCTGCCCGGAAGAATGCAGGCATCTCGGCAATCCCCTGCGGGCCGTCCATCACGGCAAGGACGGCCGCATCAGAAAGATCAGACCGTACGTCCG
>JBKJPM010000146.1:0-4533 GCA_046595175.1 Gemmatimonadaceae bacterium | reverse complement strand
TGGGAAGCTGACGCAACTCACGCAGGATCGCGCTATGGATACAAATCCCTTTTATTCGCCCGACGGAAGGCAGATCGCGTTCATGTCTGACAGGCTCGGCAGGCTCGGGGTATGGGTTATGTCTGCTGATGGAAGCAATCAGCGGGCGGTAGGTGACCTGAGGGCCGGCGGCCATTTCATTCGATGGACCGACGATGGAGCTTACGTGCTGTTCCGGGCAGAATCGGGAACCCAGGTGGAGACGATGAAGGTGCGCGTTGCAGATGGAACTGCCGAGCGGCTTCGCGATGTGGCGAGCGGTGCACACATGTCATTGTCTCCGAATCGTGACCTGATAATGGATGTAAAAGGACACAGGACGCTAATCGCGTATCCGCTAGCGGGTGAGCCGGTCAAGGTATTTGAGTTTGCGGAATCGCAGGTGAGGATCGACTATCCCGTCTGGTCACCGGATGGAAAGTGGATTCTGTTCGATCGCGCCGCGCCGCGCGGCGGAGACATCTGGTTTTTGAAGGGCGCGCTGCAACAGTAGTTAGCGCAGCTGACTACTTCGCTTCGAGCGCTACGTTAGCAGCAGTCCATTCTTCGATAGCGCGATCAAGCTGTTTTCGCAGCTTGTCCAGGTCTTTCCCCAGCGACACTGCCCGCGCAGCACCGTCGCGCTTCACGTAGAGCTCAGGATCTTCGAGCTCGTGAGTAATTGACGCGACTTTCGCCTCCAGATCCTCAACCTTCTCCTCCGCAGCGTCCGCTTTCTGCTTGGCCGCGTACTTGTTGTCCTTCACCTTGGGCAGGGCCGGCTGCTTCCTGCGCATTGCCTGCTTTTCATGTACGCGACGAAGCGATTCCTCTTCTTGCGCGGCAACCGATGCAGCGTGTTCCCGCTCCTGCGCAACTTCTTCCCATTCAGCAAACGAGCCGGGAAAATCAGTCACGTGCTTTTCGTGCAGTACCCACACACGGGAAGTGAGCGCACGCAGCAGTGCGCGATCGTGGCTCACCAGCAGAATAGTTCCCTGATACGCTGAAAGGGCGTCTTCAAGCGCTTCGATGCTCTCGACGTCCAGGTGATTCGTCGGTTCGTCGAGCAAAAGAAAATTGGCGCGCGAAAGTACCATCATTGCCAGCGCGACTCGTGCGCGCTCACCGCCAGATAGTGTATCTGCACGACGCTGCACCTCGTCTCCGGAAAAACCGAATCGTCCGAGATGCCCCTGCACCATTCTGCGTTCCCACGCCGGCTTGAGATCGTGGATGATGTCATAAAGCGTGGTGTCGGTGGGAACCTGCGCCATATCCTGTCTATAGTACGCGGGTATCGTGGATGCCCCCATGCGAAGCTCACCGTCGGCAGGCTCGCGATCACCGACGAGTGAGCGCAGGAATGTGGATTTTCCGCTGCCGTTAGGTCCGATCAGTCCGACGACTTCGTTGCGCTGAATCGTGGCCGTGAAGTGCTCGATGAGAGTGCGATCGGCCACGCTAACGGCGACATCTTTTGCGACAACTACCTGGTCGCCACCACGCTCGGTGAAGTCGAGCGACAGAGCCATCGACCCATCAGCTCCGGGCGGCGGACTGAGTCGCGGGGTTCGCGCGAGAATCTTTCGCTTTCCCTTCGCCTGACGCGTGTTCTGTCCGGCGAGATTTCGGCGAATATAGTCTTCCTTGTCGGCGATAACCTTCGACTGCTTCTCGTAAGCGCGCTGCTGAGTAAGGCGGCGCTCTTCACGCTGCTGCACAAATGACTCATAGCTGCCGGTGTACGCGAACGCGCTCCCCGCTTCAAAGTGCAGGACGTGATCAACCACGTTCGCCAGAAACGCGCGGTCGTGGCTGATGACGACGATCGTCTTGTTGCTGGAGATGAGATAGTCCTCGAGCCATTTCGTCGTCTCGAGATCGAGGTGATTGGACGGTTCATCGAGGAGAAGCATGTCCGCAGAGCTGGCCAACTGGCGCGCGAGACCAAGCCTTCCCCGCTCACCACCGCTCAGGTGCGCGAGTTCCTGTGTCCTCGCCTTGGCCGCATCGAAACCGAGGCCCTCCAGAATTGCGTCTACCTTGGGCGCAAAAGTGTAACCGCCCTCGCGCTCGAACCGCTCAAGATCCTTGTCATAGCGCGAAAGGAGTTTTTCCATCGTGGATTCGGTCGCGTGCCCAAGCGCATTGGCCTGCTCGGCCAGAGACTTCTCCAGCGCAAGCAGGTGCGCAAATTCCCCGGCTCCAGCTTCCCATACAGTGGTGACGTTCCCGAAATCCCGATGCTGATCGAGGACCGCCATTCTCGTATTCGGCCGGCGGGCGACGGCGCCCTCGGTCGGCTGCTGCTCGCCCAGCATGATGCGGAACAGTGTTGTCTTACCGGTCCCGTTGCGGCCGAGAATCCCCCAGCGGTCGCCTTCACCGACGGTCAGGGTGATGTCCTTGAAGATTCGGCTGGCGCCGAATTCGATTCCAACGCTGGAGAGTGATATTAGGGTCATTTGCTTCGATGGAATCTAGTCATGGTTGGCACAATTCCGGCGCCGGATGGTGGCGTCATTTGTGCCTACAACTAGTCTTCATTGTGGCTGGCCAAGAGGAAACACGGTATTCAATACGAGATCGGAAATTTTAGTTTAGGCGACATGCTCCACCTCGGTCTCTCGCTTCGTCCCCTCACGGACGGGAAGCAGAACATGGAGGAGGCAGCCCGCGCGCTTTGCAGACTCTTCTATGACCAGCTTGTCGACGCGAAGGGCAATCGCGCCTGCGCGCTAGTGCGGTTCTACAAGACGCACCGGTTTGGTGAGCTCCCGTCCGGATTACAGAATTTCGCTTCAAAATCCCTGGCGCCCATCCAACCGGAGACGGATACTAACTGCCTGACCCTTCTCGCCACAGTTGGTGACGAACCCTCGTGGAACTCGCGCCATGAATCCAGAGGACATCAGGCGATCCCTCTAACCAGTCCCGAGGTGATCGAAGGAGCGCCTATGATCGCTCAGCTTATCAAGGAATTCGGAATGGACGTGCGCGAAGTGGTCCGGCCGGGAGCGCATGTCGTGAAGGATCTGAGGGGCCGTAATTACGGAGTGTTTTACGTCCCTGTTGCACCCGGGTCGCCCTACATCCCGGCCCAAACGGACTTTGTGCTTCGCTATGGAATCCAGTCCGTCCTGGGTTTTGGCGGAACGCTCGCATCTGGCGACCTGTTTGCCGTTATCCTATTCAGTAAGGCGCCAATCCTCGAGCGTGCGACCGACCAGTTTCGCCGCCTCGCGGCGGACGTCCGGGTGGTGCTCGGCAAATTCAGAAGCAGCGCCGTCTTTTCGGCTTAAGGAGCAGAATGATTGAGGAGAGGGACAATGCAGGCGTGTGGTTTCCACCCCCGCTCATTTACGTAGTCGGACTTTTGACCGCGTGGATGCTCAAGAAGTTTCTGGCACCGCTACACGTGAATGCTTGGCTGGGAGGATCGCCCGTCGTTCTCGTTTCATACTGCGTGGTATTTGTTGCACTTGGATTTATCCTGCTGATGTGGGCATTCGGATCGTTCAAGCGCGCGGGAACGGCGATCATTCCGATACACACCACCACGCAGATCGTGGAGCGCGGCCCCTACCAGCTTTCGCGCAATCCAATGTATGTCGCGCTTGCATTCATTTACCTCGGCGTCGGGACGCTTGTCAGCTGGGGATGGTCAATCGCGCTGCTGCCTGTAGTTCTCACTGTAGTGTATCTGTACGTGATCAGGCGTGAGGAGCGATATCTGTCGGCGAAATTCGGGCAGGAGTACCTGGACTACAAGAAGCGTGTCAGGAGATGGATTTAAGCGCTACCTGATCGCCTGCTGAAGAACTACTCCATCCAGTTTCTCGAGCGGCCGAATACCGAGAAGCGCCGCGAGGGTTGGAGCGATGTCGACGGTGCGGACAAAATTGTCGTGCACGCCAGGACGCACCCCTGCCCCGTAAAAGATTATCGGTACGTGGCTGTCGTAATCGTAAGGCGCCCCATGGGTCGCGCCAATAGGCGTCGCGATGCTCATCCTCGTCTGGGTTATCGCGAGGTCGATATCCCCAGGATTAAACTGGTGCAGCCAGCGACGCGCAACTGGATCGCTGACTGTATCGGCCTTCATGAGGTCTGTAAAGCGATCAACGCGCGACACGCCGGGAATCCTGCGGTAGTCGGCTGCAATTTTCCCAAGGATTGAGTCGGCTCCGACTCCTGCCGCGCGAAACTTGGCGCGGTCAGCGGACACAGTCAGACCATCAAAACTTATTGCTGTCGTATCGACCTTGGCGGCTTTCAGATAATCCCTCGCCGCCCGAACCACTGGGCCGATGGATACGCGCACCGGCGGCGGAATGGTGTGTTCTACATTCCGTTCCGGCAGAGACGCGACACCATGATCGCCGGTCACGGCGATCAGAATGCGACTCGAATCGCGCACCCGGTAGAGGGAATCGAGAAAGTTGCCAATGGCACGATCGACCCTCAGCAGCTGGTCATGTACCTCCCGGGAGTCCGGTCCGTAGCGATGCC
>JBKJPM010000098.1:0-9201 GCA_046595175.1 Gemmatimonadaceae bacterium | reverse complement strand
AGGGAGTCGGCTGGCGCAAAATGTCCTGATACATCCCGGCCAGGCCACCAGTACCCAAACATGTAACGCCGGCTCCCGCTTCCGGGACGAGTGTCTTCGAGGACGAGCCACATTTTCAAAGCGGCATCATTTTTTCCTTTGCGCAGCTTGCCGGCATCAACACCCTCCAGATCCTTCACGATGCGGAAGCGCATACCAAGCATCGGGAAGTCGACCGGACGGAACTGGAACGAGGCAGTTGTCATCTTGATTGCCGTTCCTGAAGACGCAAGGTGGCAAGCGCGGCCACCGGGAGAATCCGCGGACGGAACGATTGCGAAGCCATTTGCGAATTCATCTTCGCCGCCACCGTTGCTCGAGTCGTAGTAAAACTCGTACTCCCGGCGGAAGGCCAGCATATCTGATTGATCACACTTGAATGAAATGCCGTTCGGGTTTGCAGCCGGAGTGAGCATGCGGATCGTCCTGCCACCTGGATCTATCGGACGAGTTGCGCTGAAGGTTGCGTCAGGCTTCCAGCCGGTGCTGCCGCCAGGTAGCGGCTGCGGAGGTCGGAGAGAGGATGGGAAGGGAACTACCATTGCCGCCGCGTTGCCGCGGCCGTCTGCATTTTTCTTTTGAAGATTGGACACGGCTTCTGTCCAGCGGCCCCTGGTGGCCGGGTCGAGACCCCCGAGCTCCGCAATGGTGATTACGACAGCCTCCAGGAAAGCATCCTGAGGAAATGCGGAACCGAGCCTGCCAGAAATATGATCGCCAGCGACAGTGCCCAGGTTCACGGCATGCACGTCATCGGGAAAGCGCGAGGAAGAAATCCCCACTACGCCGTCGTTCGGCTCGCTGAACTCTCCAATCCGCTTCGTGATCTTCATCCACGGATGCGCGGAAGCCATGTCACTGACAAAGGACAGCGAGAAGTTTCTCGTCGTCGCTCCAACCTGTTTTGAGTGCAGGCTCCAGAAGCTCGCGCGAGTGGATGCCCAGAGGGAGTGCGACGCACCAGCTGTATCACATGCAGCTTTTGGCGGAGCGCTCACTGACCATCGCATCAACCCGGCCGGAACGTCTGATCTTTCGGCAACTGGAGAGCCTTTGTGCGGTGTGGCAAGAGTCACGAGTGCGGAGACCTGTGATGCAACATCCGGCGCGAGGAGCAGGGCCTGTGTTGCATCAATCCCGCCCTTCGAATATCCAATGACCAAATAATGCGGTCTTGCATAGCCTCGATCGAGCCGACGCTTAGTATCAGCCCGCAAGGCCATCACGATCTCCTGAGCATTCAGCTCCGCGCTGCACCGGCCATCGATTGGCAAGCTGAGTGTGCGGACTCCAAGTCGATCGCGGACGGACTTCATTCCGCGCGACCATATCTCGTTGTCGAAAAGTTCCCCATAAATGCCGGGAACGTACACTACCGTAACCCCGTGCAATTGTGGGTCATACAGAAGTGGAAATGGAATCGGCTGCACTGCTCGAATCGCCTTCCGCTCGGCGAAAACCTGCGCAAACAGTTTTGGCGCCAGCGAGGAATCGGTAAGCACCCTGGAAGGATCGGAGATGGTATTAACGCGCGTCCCCCCGTTCCAATTTCTCGCAAATCCAGCGTCTCTCGGATCGGGAATGCTGTCCTCCTCGGGACCGCCAAGCACATCATCCAGGAAGTATGGAACAGTCCACATCGCCATCGCGGCGCGGCGACCACTCTCACCGCCACCAAATGCGCCGTCGCTTTTTTTCCATGCACTCCTTATGTCGCCGAGGGATGCGAGCTGGGGAATGTCCCGCGCACGGGCTTCCGCTTTCCTTACACGTTCCGGGAGCGCTTTGACGTCAATCGAATCGAGAAGCGACAGCAGGGTGTCGACGTTGTTCTTCACACCGCCGACAATATCGGCGCGTTTGATGGCGTTGCGTGTTGCACTGATGGGCGAGCTGTTGCCCTTGTTTTCAGTCCTTGCGCGAATGTCTTTGAACAGTGAGCGCATCACGCTGTAAGTGAAGTAGTCCATTGACGCCGCGATCACGCGCGCGCGCCGAAGAAACGAAGTGTGCCTTGACTCATCCTGCCGTCCCGTGTTCAGCCACCCATTGGAGGGGCGGTCCGCTGCATCGTCCGTCTGCTTCAACACTGCGACGCGAGAGAGGACTTGCTCGGGAGTGAGTCCAATGATGCCGAGGATTTCCTCTCCTCGAACATTGGCCGGAAGCGCTTTCGATGTAGAGGCGAGAATTCCTGTGGACGACCGTGCCGACAGCGATCCATGTGTCCGGACCATCCTGACGAACTGGCCCAGGTCCCCCTTGTAGCAGTATCCGTCGCGCAGGTTGAGGATTAGGTCAGGCGCATTCTCAACTTGTTTCATCGCGCTCCGAACGAGTCGGAAGAGTGCGTCTGGGTATTTGCTGTTCGCGCTGGCGCTTCGCGCTGCGGCATCAGTAATCCACTTCTCGTCTCCCGGGCGGGAGAGGAGAGACTCCGGAAGTTGGAGCGGATTACCATTGATGCTCTCGTAGCTATAGGTGTCCTTGCGCCACCTGACATGCGCTTCTGCGTTGTTGCCACCGAGCACGACGACGTATTTGTCCGGGCTGCGCACTTCGAGCCAGGTCGCAAGCTCGACAGCCGGTTCGTGCAGCGCCGTTTCGGCGAGATGCCGTCGTTTTTCGAGATCGGCGAAGTAAACATTCACCATGGTGGCTAACGCTATTGTGACGACGGCGACCTGGTCGTCCCGCACAAGCCGACCAGTGTCGGCCCGCAGGAGACCGGCGTTGTGTATGGCATTATCGAGCGAGAATGTCTCCAAATAGTTTTCCTTCTCGCCTTCCCCAAACCGTGCTGCATTGCCGTGATCCGATACCATCCATACATCCGGGGCGTCGCCGCGGGCAGACAGCGTATCCACGACAATGTTGATTGTTGAATCGAGCCTGGTGAGATAGTTCCAGAGTCCGTTCAGGTGCGTATGCGCCATGGCATCTGGGCCGGCGAAATAGGCTACATAGTGGTCGCCGGTAAACTCCTTGAGAATTGCGGAAGCGGCTTCGTCCAGCTCGTGGTTGAACACTTTCTCACCCCGCAGGTACATCAATGGCTCGACGATCGGATTGAAGAAATAGTCAAAGCCGCGCTGATAGTTGTAGGGTGAGGTCTGACGCGCGAAGACCTGTCGCGGGTCATCAGCTATGCGCATGTCTTCCAGGTCGAACCAGCGCGATTCGATCGTGTGGGCGTTCCCTCGATCGCCAAACAGGCGCCGGGTGCCGATGATTTCAGTCCATGAGGGATGACTCATCGAAGGGTATGGCGATACATGCTTCGTCGCATACTTGAAGCGCTTGAAGAGGCCACGCCGCCGCGCTTCCTGGAATGCGTCCCAGCTCACCCCATCGACGGCCAGGATCAACTGCCTCTTGACCGGGACTCGCGCGACACTCTGCGATCCCTGGTATTGAAACACCGAGTAGGCGAGTAATCCGGCGAGAACTATCGCAAAAAATCCAACAATGATGGCGGAGCGGCGCGTGAATGGGCTTTTACGAGTTATCACGGCATCAATCTAAGAATATGACCGAGCTGGCGCCCTGTAGAATTCCGACGAATGCCAGAGAGGTTTTCGAATTTGACCTGGGTCCTATCCGTGGCTCTTGAGGCATCAGTGTCAAACCAGCAGCTTAAAGGTCTCCTCGACCCGGCGAAAATGCTGAAACTTCCAAATACACTGGTAGCGGTATTCGTTTGTACCGCAGGAATATCCTGCGCATCAATGAATACCGTTAGTACCGTTCCGCAGCCTGGAGCGAACGCTGCTCTCGACCAGCTTGCCGAAGTCTATTTCCAGGAGGGCCTGGCGATCCGGCCTGTGCAGGCGACTTCTATCGGTGACAACCGGTACAACAACCTCTACGTTGCCGACTTCAGTCCTGCCATTCGCGCCCGGTCAAAGGCGATCGATGAGAAATATTTCGGTCTTCTCAATCAGGTGGATCGTGGATCACTGGACGAGAAGCACCGGATTACGTACGACGTATTTCAGACAATTTTCAGCAGCGCATTTGCGGGCTACAACTTTGCGTCCAACCTGCTGCCCCTCAATCAGTTTAACAATTTCACGGCAGGATTTGTTCAGCTTGGGGCAGGGACCGGCCTTCATCCGTTCAAGACAGTCAAGGATTACGAGGACTTTCTCGGGCGCATTAATGGTTTTACTCAGGCGGTTGATATAGCGATCGCGAACATGCGGGAGGGGATTGCGGCAGGCATTACCCAGCCTCGTGTCTTGATGGAGCGCACTCTCCCGCAGCTTTCCGCGCACATAGCCGATAATCCAACTTCCAGCCTGTTCTTCGGGCCCGTGAAGAACATGCCTGCATCTTTCCCAGCAGAGGATCGAGCGCGTTTGACTGGCGCATACACGAACGCCATTCGTAGCCAGATTGTCCCGGCATTCCGCCGTCTCCATGCATTCGTGAAGGATGAGTACATCCCGGCAGCGCGCACAACGGACGGCTACGGTGCGCTCCCCAACGGGGCCGCATGGTATGCCCAGATTGTCCGTGTCAACACCACGACCAACCAGACGCCCGATGAGATCCACCGTATAGGACTGTCTGAAGTAGCGCGAATCCACGCCGAGATGGAAAAGGTAAAAAACCAGGTCGGCTTCAAGGGGACGCTTCAGGGATTCTTCACCTATCTCGGCAGCGAGCCGAAATACAGGTACACCTCCCGCGAAGAAATGCTTGCTGATTTCCGGGCGGCCAAGATTCGGATCGATTCCACCACTGACAAGATCTTCGACTTTCGTCCGAAAGCCGATTTCGAGATTCGGATTGTGGAACCCTTCCGCGAACGAAGTGCTTCCGGCGGCTCCTATCAGTCCGCCAGTCCGGATGGCTCACGACCGGGAATCTTTTATCTCAATACTTATCAACCAACCACGCATACAAAGTTCGGGATGGAGGATCTGCTCCTTCATGAGGGTTCACCGGGACATCACTTCCAGCGATCAGTGCAGGCCGAGCTGACCGACCTTCCGAAATTCCGCCGTTTTGGAGGATTCACTGCATACACGGAGGGCTGGGGACTTTATTCGGAGTCGCTCGGGCGCGAGCTAGGAGTGTACACAGATCCGCTTCAATACTACGGAATGCTAGCTGGCGAGCTGTGGCGCGCAATTCGCCTTGTGGTCGACACGGGTATTCACTCAAAGGGATGGACTCGCGAGCAGGCAATCGCTTACGCGCGCGCGAACTCCTCTAACTCCGACGAAAGTATAGAAAGTGAAGTCGAGCGTTTTATGGCTGTACCGGGGCAGGCCCTTGCTTATAAAACAGGTCAACTCAAGATCATCGAGCTTCGTCGCCGCACCGAAAGGGAGCTGGGACCGAAGTTCGACATCAAGAAGTTCCATCGCGCCATACTCGACAATGGTCCTTTGCCGCTCGGCGTCCTCGAAGCCCGCATTTACCGTTGGATAGCGGAACAGAAGTCTTGAGAGCTGAAGAGCTCGCGTCGGCGCAGGAGCAAAGTCAAAAAACTTCCGCGCGGTCAGTCCATGTTGCGCTCTCGGAAGTGCTGGCCGCGCTTTCGTACGCGTTGGATTTGACTGAGGGCCAGCCCATCGGTCATACGATTCGCACCTGTCTGATCGGAATGCGAATCGCCGAGGACATCGGGCTGGATGAGGAAAACCGGACCGCGCTGTACTATGCGCTTCTACTGAAGGACGCCGGATGCTCGAGCAACGCGGCGAAGATGACCGCGCTGTTCGGAGGGGACGACCGCGAAGTCAAGCCGTACATGAAGTTTGTGGACTGGCACAAGCGCTGGTCGCTGGCCGCGAAGACGGCCATGGCCGTTGGCCGCGGCCGATCACTTCGGGAGCGCGCCAGTTTTTTCACCGGAATTGCGCGCACACCGAACGTGACCCGGGATTTGATCGCGATCCGGTGCGAGCGTGGCGCAGACATTGTGCTGCGGCTTGGATTCCCGGTCGCGAGCGCGGACGCCGTACGTTCTCTCGACGAGCACTGGAACGGGAGGGGCTACCCCAAAGGCCTGAGCGGGGAAGAGATCCCGCTGCTATCACGTATCGCGAACTTGTCGCAGACGATCGAGGCATTTTTCCGCAATGGCGGTGAGGCCGCGGCACGCGCGGTTGTACGCGCAAGGAAGGGAACCTGGTTCGATCCGAAGCTCGTGAGGGTGGTGCAAGGTTGGAAAGGCGATCGGGAGTGGTGGGCCAGGCTTACGGGCCCCGATGCCGAAGCCCTTGTGATGACCGTGGAGCCCGGGTCCGGGCAGAGGGTTGTGGATGAGGCCGGCCTCGACATGATCGCATTCGCGTTTTCAGAGATCATCGATGCGAAATCGCCCTACACGTTTCGCCATTCAGCAAATGTGGCGGGCTTCTCGTTGGCGATGTGCAAGCAGTACGGCATGGATCCGATTGCACAGCGAAGAATGCATCGCGCGGGGCTCCTGCACGACATCGGAAAACTGGGCATCTCCAACAGCATTCTGGACAAGCCGGGAAGACTCGATGATCTGGAGCGCGCTGCCATAGAGCGCCATCCGGTTTTTACCTCGGACATTCTCTCGCACGTGTCGGCGTTCAGCGATTTCGCGTGGACCGCAGCCATTCACCACGAAAAGCTCGACGGCTCCGGATATCCCTGGAAGCTGACGGGAGACCAGCTGGATGATTCAGCGAGAATTCTTTGCGTGGCGGATGTGTGTGAAGCACTCACAGCTGACCGGCCGTATCGCGCGGGCATGACACCAGAGGCAGCGTTCGCACTCATGCGACGGGAATTTGCCGGGAAGCTTTGCTCCACGGCGATCGATTCACTGGAATCCTGTTTTGCGCTGCAGCCGGACTGGCTGGGGATCCGGCCCGACCCCATCTAGCACGGGTTTGCTAGCGCGGCAGTTCGCTTCTCTTGAGCGGAACGATGCTGCCGTCCCGAAGGCCTGACTGTGTCTCAGCGGGATTCGGTCGTGTCATTCTACACTGACCTTCGAAGAGCGCCCCCTCGTTAATGATTACGATCGGCGCGTTCATGTCACCATATACGCGTGAGCGATCCATCAGCTCGACGCGATCGGACGCGTTCACGTCTCCCACAAGCTCACCGGCAATTCTTACAATGCCGGCTCGAATGGACGCGTTTACAACACCTTTCTCACCGATTACGAGACTGTCATTCGAGACGATTTCGCCCCGCAACCGGCCGTTCAAAATCGCTGTGCCGCTGAAGGTGAACTTACCTTCGATCTCGGAACCTTCGGCAATGCAGGTTGAGAAATCGGTCACTTTCGCGGAAGACTTACTGCTTTTCTTCCCGAACATGGACTGCACCTCTGGAGTTACCGCGTGGCAAACTGCTGCTGTGTCTGAGCCGGCTGGCCGGAGCGCTTCTCGTCGATCGCGAGAACACGTTCAACGGCATCGTTCATCTTCGTGATGTTGCCGTTGAAGAATCCACCCTTGGAAATAATCAGCGAATCGGTCTGGATATTTCCCGTTACGCGTCCCGTCTCCGCGATTTCGACGTTGCCGGTCGCAACCATGTTGCCTTCGTACATTCCCATGATGATCGCGTCCACCGTCTGGACGTTCGCGTGTACAATGCCTTTCTGTCCGATGACCAGCTTTCCGCCGACGTTAAGTTCGCCGCCGACTTCACATTCAACCTGAATCGAATCTGTGATGTCAAACTTTCCTTCCATCCGGGCATGCTCGCCTACGACAGTAAGCAGCGTAATCGAGACCGGCTTTCCGTTGCCGTTTTCCTGCGGTATTGCCGCCATCATTGGTTTTGCCGGCGTTTTTCTTTCGTTGAACACACAAACCTCCTTGCGGTATTAGAAACCACTCGACGAGCGGAATCGCGAAAAGTTGGGGGAGCCAGAAGTAGCGCCGCCATGATGAGGTGTCAATCCCGGGGCGTTCTCACAGCCCCATAGGCCGCCCTTCCGTCTTGATTGGGGCGCCTGCGCTCGATTCTGGACGCACAGCAGCACGCGTGGAAGCGAGAAACTTTATCGGGTCCACTGACTGTCCCCGATCGAGCACTTCGAAATGAACATGAGGTCCGGTTGACAGCCCGCTGGACCCAACTGTCGCGATGATCTGGCCGGCCGCAACTACCTGACCCTCCCGCACGCGAGAGGTGTGGCAGTGCGCATAGAGCGTCATGATGTTTCCGCTGTGGGCAACTTCAATTGTGAGCCCGTATCCCAGTCGCCACCCTACATACCTCACGCGTCCGTCGGCGGGCGCAACGATTCTTGTTCCAAGTGGAGCCGAGACGTCTACGCCGCGGTGCGCGCGGAAAATCTCAAGTATCGGATGCAGGCGCGAAGTGGAAAAACGGCTGGAAATCAGACCGGACACTGGCATGATCATGTCTTTGGGCGGCAGATATTTCGCGCGCTCGGCGCGGGCCGCAAGAATGTGCATGCTATCAAGCAGTTGAACTACAGTGCGCTGTGATTCGGCCAGGTCGTTCGCTGTAGCTTCGGCAAAATTCTGCGTTTCACCTGTCCAAGTGGCAGCCGCTGCCACAGTGAGTAGCACGAAAATCCCAAATCCGCCCACTGTGCGCGCGCGAATCGACAGGCTGTGTGCCCGTGCGCCCGGCCGCGAGGGGACCAGAATTACCGTCCACGCTCGTGGACGTCGGCGAGCGGCATCGCGCTTCATATTCTGGCGCGGCCGGTTTGACTTGTCGTTAGTTCAAGATGCCGGGCTGCTGCAGAGGGAAGGGCCGCAGGATTGGCACCGATCGAAACCTGGCCGTGAATCGTTGCGCCTTCATGAAGCTGCATCGAATGCGCGCGAATCTGCCCATGGATCGCTGCGCCCGGTTCAATCTCAACGCGGCCGCTTGCGTGAACATTTCCGTGAATCGTGCCGGAAACCATTACGTCACCGGCGTCGACATCGCCCACCACACCGCCGTGCGAAGTCACGATCATTGTTCCGGCACGATGGTGTGAGCCCTCGATTTTTCCTTCAACGCGCACAGTTCCGTCGGTTTCAATCTCCCCGCGGATCGTCATGCGATCATCGATGATGGAATACCCGGGGGCAGTGGTGCGGGGTGTTCGATTCCCAAAAAAACTCATTTCGGAATCCGTCGGATGGCGGTCTCTCGGGGTGACATTCCAAGAGCATGCCTCCCAAATCGAAT
>JBKJPM010000045.1:0-7712 GCA_046595175.1 Gemmatimonadaceae bacterium | reverse complement strand
GATGTTCATGGGCATCTGCGCGGATGGGACTACTTCGCGAACGCCCCGCAAAAGAGGGAAGGCCTTTCGCGTGCGGCGACTGTGGTCGATTCCATCCGCACCGCTAATCCCGGCCGCGTGCTCCTTTTTGATGCTGGGGACCTGCTTCAGGGAACGCCGCTCACGTATGTGCCCGCCAAGGTAACGCCGCAGAAGCCGCATCCGGTTATCGCGGCAATGAATGCGATGCAGTACGATGCCGCGGCGATTGGAAATCACGAATTCAATTATGGAATCGAGTTCCTGGATTCCTCTATTGCTGGTGCCCGGTTTCCATTCCTGAGCGCCAACACGCGCCGCCTGGATGGTGGTACGCAGTACAAGGGCTGGACGATTATAGAGAGAGAGGGCGTAAAGGTCGGTGTAATAGGTCTCACCACTCCCGGGGTTGTTGTCTGGGATGCCGACAAGGTGAAGGGCAGGCTGATTCTTGATGATCTTGTTGGGACGGCGAAGCGGGTGGTTCCACAGGTACGCGCAGCTGGTGCAGACGTCGTCATTGCGCTGGTCCACTCCGGACTGTCCGGTGAGTCCAGCTATGACACTCTGGCGACTGGTGTTCCTCCAGAGGATGTGAGCGGAAGAATAGCGCGCGAAGTCGCCGGGATCGATGTCCTGATTTACGGTCATTCGCATCGCAGCGACAGCGGGACAGTGGTTGGTCGAACGCTTGTGATCCAGCCCAAGAACTGGGCGACGAGCGTTTCTGTTGCAAAGCTTTCGCTTGTACGCGGCAACGGAAAGTGGGGAGTAGTTTCCAGATTGGGATCACTGATTCCGGTCGCTAACCGGGCGGAGAGTCCGGCGATTCTCGCGGTAACCGAGCAAGGGCATAAGCTCGCGATGCAATACGCGAACGCAGTAATTGGTAAAACTACAAGCATCTGGAAATCGGATTCGGCTCGCCTCCGCGACACGCCGATTACGGATTTCGTTCTTGAAGTCGAACGCAAGGTGACGGGAGCGGATCTGGCGTCGGCGTCGGTCTTCAGCACAGAGGCGGCGTTCGGGCCGGGGCCCCTAACCGTTGCACAGGTGGCTCAGGTCTATCCCTACGAAAACACGCTGAAAGTCATTCGTGTCAACGGCAAGCAGCTGCGTGACTACCTGGATTTCAGCAGCCGGTTCTATCCTGTAGTTCCGGCGGGTACTCCTGCGAATGCAGTTCTCGCCGTAAATCCAAAAATTCCCGGGTACAACTTTGACATCGTGGCAGGGGTGGATTACACCATGGATTTGTCGAAGCCGTTTGGGGAGCGAATCACATCGCTTACCTACAAGGGAAAGGCGGTTGCCCCCGGTGACTCATTCACTATGGCAATCAACAACTATCGCCAGTCCGGTGGCGGCGGATATTCGATGATTCAGTCCGCCCCGGTCATCAAGGACACTCAGACGGAGATACGCCAGCTCCTGATTGAGGAAGTGAAGCAGCGCGGGACTTTGCGGACGGAAGACTATTTCACTGCCAACTGGCGTATAGTCCGCGGCGCAAAGGCGCAGATCACCGGCCCGCGTTTGCGGGTGATCTCAACGAACGATTTTCACGGTGCGCTCGTACCGGGACCTGACGCACAGGGGGTCGTTCGAGGAGGGGCCGCATACGTTGCGCGCGCCATCCAGACTGCCCGCGCCGAGTGCACTGGCGAATGCGTTTCAATTCTTGTTGACGCGGGCGACCTTTTTCAGGGCACCGCCGTTTCGAACCTTACTTATGGACGTCCCGTCGTCGAGTACTACAACAAGATGGGATACGATGTGGCAGTTGTGGGGAATCACGAGTTCGACTGGGGGATAGATTCTCTGCGAGCCCGTATGCGCCAAAGCACGTTTCCATATCTCGGCGTAAATGTCCGGTACACAGATGGGCGCGACGTTCCGTGGATCCCCAACGACACGATCATTCAGCGCGGAAAGTGGAAGATCGGCGTCATTGGCTTCGCTTCTGTAATCACGCCGAGCACCACGCGGTCGACCAATGTTACCGGGCTGCGCTTCGATGCTCCCGCACCACTCATCGATTCAGTTGCGCGAGTGATGCGCGCAAAAGGTGCCGACGTGATCATCGCAATCGAGCATGACGGCGGATTCTGCGACCGCACCGGTGCGACCGGGTGCACCGGAGAAATCTTCAGGGTTGTGCCAGCGATAACCGAAAAGATCGACCTGATGGTCAGTGGGCATTCACACAGTCTCGTCAATACGGTTGTGAACGGAATTCCGGTGGTGCAGGCGAGGTCGAGCGGCAGGGCGATTGCCGTTGTGGATATTCCGCTCCCACATACAGGCGAATTCGTCGCTTCCGTCCGCGAGATCGCAGTGGACAGCCTGCAGCCTGTGCCGGCAATCGATTCGGTCGTTGCACGAGCGGTCAGCGGCATTGGTCCAAGGCTCGGCGAAAAGATCACGACGCTCTCGGCGGATCTTCCAAGAGCAGGGTCTCAATATCCCTTGGGCAACATCGTCGCAGATGGATTTCGCTGGGCTGGTAAAACGGATTTTGCAATTACAAACACTGCAGGCGTACGCGCGCCGCTTCGAGCTGGGCCCGTGACTTTTGCGCAGATGTTCGAGGTGCAGCCGTTTGGCAACAACCTGTTCAAGGTCCGGATGCGCGGGTCGCAGTTCAGGGAATACCTGGAACGAATTCTTGGACAGAACAGCCCGGGCGTTCACGTCAGCGGATTCACCGTCAGCTACAACCCTAAAGGCGAAGCCGGGAGCCGCGTAACCAGCATCCATCTGCCGGAAGGCCGCACCCTCTCTGACGCGGCGTTCTACACAGTAGTTATCAACGACTTCATGCTCGGAAACGATCCGTTTTCCATCAAGGACAAGAGCATGGTCGTTACGCCTCTCCCGTTCACCGACCAGGAAGCGGTAATCAAGTATCTGCGGTCCCAACCGCAGCCGCTCCCGGTGCCAGACGAAGTCCGTATTATGCAGATCATAGAATGACAGATTCAGTCCGCATCTATATAGATGCAAAGCCTGTTGACGCGAGCCGCGGTTCAACATTGATTGACGCGCTCGCCTCGTCGTCTCCAGTTGCTGCGCAGGAGGTGCGCGACGGGAAACGTATGCTGACCGACAGTCGCGGACTTCCCGCCGCACCTGAGTCAGCAGTTTTTGCGGGAGCCATCTATCGAGTCGTGAGCGCTCGACCTGCCGAACAAACTCTGCCAACGACCTAAGACAGAAACTTGATAATTACATCTGAACTTCTTCGCAGGCTCCCAAAAGCCGAGCTCCATTGCCACCTCGACGGATCTTTGCGGCCTTCGACGCTGATCGAGCTGGGCAAAGAGTATAAAAAGAAAATGCCGGCTCAGTCCATCGAGGAGCTGCGCGAGTACATGCTTGTTAACGACGCGCGAAACCTGGAAGATTATCTCAGTCGTTTCGAGGTAACGATTTCCGTAATGCAGACTGCGGAATCCCTGGAACGAATTGCGTACGAGCTTGCCGAAGACGCCGCCAAGGATGGGGTTCGTTATATCGAGGTGCGCAACGCTCCCGTTCTGAACGTTCGGGAGGGTCTCTCTCTCGGTGAAGCTGTCGAAGCTCCGATTCGCGGACTGGAACGCGCGGAAAAGGATTTTGGCATCAAGGGTCGGTACATCGTATGCGCGCTGCGGCACCTTGCGCCGGATGTCTCACTCGAACTCGCCCATCTCGCTGTCTCATACAAGAAGCGGGGAGTTGTAGCGTTCGATCTTGCGGGAGGCGAGTTGGGCAATCCCGCATCAGCTCATTCTGCGGCTTTCAAATACGCTCGGGATAACAATCTCGCTCTCACCGTGCACGCAGGCGAAGGTGATGGATCCGATTCGGTTCGCCAGGCAGTCCACATTTGCGGGGCGCAGCGCATTGGACACGCCACGAGACTCATCGAGGATACCGAGCTCACGCAGTATGTTAACGACCGTCGCATCGCCCTGGAGATTTGCCTGACCAGTAATGTGCAGACCCGCGTCGCAACTTCGTATGAAACGCATCCCCTTCGCAGCTACTTCGATCACGGGATGAACGTGGTGCTCAATACGGACAACCGTCTCATGAGCGGAACAACACTCACGGACGAGTACGGGCATGCCGCCCGGCACCTCGACTTCAATTTCGACGAGCTGTGCACGATTGCGCTCAATAGTTTTGAAAGCGCGTTCCTTCCCTGGGAGGAGCGAATCGAGCTTCTTCAGGAGGTGTCTGAAGAAATGGAAGCCATGAATGGGCCGGCCGCGTGAACGATTACAGCTACGCTTCCGCTGAAAAGTCGGCTGAAGTAATCCGGTCGAAGATCGGCAATCGTTTACCCTCAGTCGGGATCGTTCTCGGATCGGGACTGGGTGGTCTCGCGGACAAGATCGAGAATGCCGTAAAGATCGCCTACGGCGACATTCCTGGTTTTCCTGTTCCCAAGGCACTGGGCCACGCCGGCACGCTCGTGTGTGGTACGCTCGCCGGCAAGAAAGTTGTAGCAATGGCTGGACGGTTTCATATCTACGAAGGACATCCTCCCGCGCTATCCGGATTTCCAGTCCGGGTAATGCACGCGCTGGGGGTAAAGACTCTTTTTGTGTCCAACGCTGCGGGTGGCGTGAATGAGAAGTTCCTCGCGGGGGACCTGATGATAATTTCCGACCACCTGAACCTGATGTGGACTAACCCACTGGTTGGTGAACAGCAGCCAGGTGAGGAGCGGTTCACTGACATGAGTGAGGCGTACAACGCGTCGCTGCGTGCGCTCCTTCGCAGTGCGGCAAAGAAGACCGGGGTGGAAATGCGCGAAGGAGTCTACGCCGCGCTCTTCGGCCCGTCTTACGAGACCCCGGCAGAGGTCAGGATGCTTCGTGGGCTCGGCGCGGATGCAGTTGGGATGTCAACGGTTCCCGAAGTTCTTGTAGCGCGCGCTCTTGGAATCCGTGTCGCGGGAATCAGCGCGATAACGAATGCTGCCAGCGGAGTAACGTCAGTGCCGGTTTCCCACGCCGAGGTTCTGGCTGTGGGCCGGCAGATTGCCGCGAAGTTCGAGTCGCTTGTTACGGAGTTCGTCTCGCTTCTGGACTGACGAAGTGATTTAGCGGACCATGTCCGCTTCCGATGTGCGGAGCTTCGGAAATCGCGCGATGCACGAAGTCGATGGCGACCCGCACAGCTTCCCGCATTACAACTCCTCGCGCCAGCTGCGCTGTAATTGCGGCCGACAGAGTGCATCCCGTTCCGTGCGTGGAAGTGGTGTCAATGCGCGGATGCCTGAATACCGTTGTCTCACCATCGAACAGGATGTCCACGACCCCATCGCTACCGGAGAGGTGTCCGCCCTTGAGCAGGACCGCTTTTGCACCGAGTTCCCCAGCCAGGGTTTCAGCAGCGCGAATCATCGATGCTTCATCACCGATCTTTTCGCCCATCAGGATTGCCGCTTCATCAAGGTTTGGTGTAGCGAGCGCGGCTAAAGGAAAAAGGTCCCGCTTAATTGCGGCAATCGCGTCGTTTTGTACGAGCACGTCACCCGATGTCGCGACCATGACAGGATCGAGGACATAGTTCGCGAGATTATTCGCCTTTACCGCGAGAGCAATTTCTGCGATGACATCCGGATTCGGGAGCATTCCAGACTTGAGCGCGGCCGGGCGAAGGTCGGTGATAACTGCCTTGAGCTGTGCGCGAAGCATTCCAACTTCGACCGCAGTCCATGCGGTGACACCAACAGTGTTTTGCGCCGTAATTGCTGTGATTACCGATGTTCCGAATACGCCGAATTGGTGAAATGTTTTCAGGTCGGCCTGGATACCGGCTCCTCCGCCGGAGTCTGACCCGGCAATCGTCAGTGCAATATCCATAAACAAAGATGCGCCGCGGAACCCCGCGGCGCACCGATGTAGCGTCTTTTTAAAGTTCCAATTAACGCGCGCGCGGTGCCGGTGAGGGCGGAAGCGACTGAATGCGTCTCTTGAAGGACTGATAGTTCGGAGTGTCCCGGCCGAGCCGGTTCAGCTCCGCCGCAGGCATCGCGTTGAGGCGGGCCTGGATTGCTACAACGCGGTCTTCCTCGAGCGGGTGCGTCGCGAACCACGCTTCGACTCCGGCGGGTCGGTTCTTTCGCTCTTCGATAAGGCGTTGAAACATGGTGACCATTCCTTTGGGACTGATTCGCGCGCGAACGACATTATTGAAGCCTTCCTGGTCTGCTTCGGCTTCATCGGTTCGGCTGAACTTTGCGAATAGCGCTCCGCCTGCGACATTGATTGCGGCATTTCCAACGCCGCTGTTGCAGACGCCGGGAACGAGGATACATCCGACAGTCACGCCGATGTTAGCCTTCTGCGCCTGCTGCATCTGCTTGACTGTGTGGCGTCGGACTACGTGTCCAATCTCGTGGCCAAGAACGCCGGCTAGCTCGTCCATCGTGACAGTTCGCTCGATTAGTCCGCGATTGACGTATACGAAGCCTCCGGGAACCGCGAAGGCGTTTACATCCTTCGCATCAACCACGAAAAAACGCCAGTCGAGGTCGCCGCGCGACGTCAGCCGAGCGATTGAGTCTCCCAGCACGTTTATGTACCGGTTGATCTCCGGGTCACCGACTATGGGTAGCTGTTGGGCTATTTGTGTAGCGTAGTCTTCGCCCATTTGCCGTTCTTCCTGCTGCGAAACCGCACAGGCGACAGTGGAAAGGCAAAGAGCTGCAGCAACAATAATTCGTCTCATTTGAACTCCTGCGGTAGATTGCGCTCGCGGTAAAAAGGCAAGTCCTATTCCACGTTGAGCCGTTTGGATCATGAAACTTCTGACCCTTGCACGCGATTTAAAGCGCCGTAAAGCGCGAGAACGGCAGGCGCTGTTCGTCGCTGAGGGCGTACGTGCCGTTGAAGAGCTTATGGACTCCGGCCTTACTATAGAAGGGGTCTTGACCGCCCCCCAGCTGGCGGACATTGCCCGGGGGTCGGCGTTAAGGGCTCGGATTGCTGCTAGTAATTTCCCGTCGATCGAGCTATCCGAACTGGATTTCCGGTCGGCTGCCGAAACCGAGTCACCACAGGGAGTTCTGGCGATAGGCCGGATTCCAGCCCGGTCATTCGACTTGCTGAAAAGCGATTCCCAAGTGCGTCTTGTGGTGCTGGATGCTGTGCAGGATCCCGGGAACCTTGGCACAATCCTGAGAAGCTGCGCAGCCTTCGGGATTACCGCGACTATCGCACTGCCCGGGACCGTCGATTTATGGAATCCAAAGGTCGTGCGCGCCGCGATGGGGGCTCACTTCCGTCATGTCGCATTTCATTCAACGCCCGACCAGCTTTTTGCGTTTCTTGCCAAGGAGAAGATTGAATTGATCGGAACTGATATGAGCGGTGAGGACATAAGTTCATTCGTTGCTCCCGACCGTCTGGCTCTCGCCGTCGGAAATGAAGGCGCGGGCTTATCGGATGCCGTACGTTCCAATGTGAAGCGAACAGTTGCCATTCCCATTCAATCCGGCGTCGAGTCGTTGAATGTTGCTGTTGCCACTGGAATTCTCCTGCACCGGCTTAAGGCATGATGTTGAGCGAGGCCAATCTGATTCTGGGGCGGGTTTATTTCGCACTTGTGGGCCTGTGCATCGGCTCGTTCCTGAATGTTTGTATTTCGAGATGGCCCGTAGGGTTGTCGGTGGTTAAGCCACGCTCGCGCTG
>JBKJPM010000025.1:0-4251 GCA_046595175.1 Gemmatimonadaceae bacterium | reverse complement strand
CGCAGGAAGAATTCCTCGGCCGGAAGCTTTGGGAAATCGGCCCGTTTAAAGGCGAGGGCGCGGCGAAGATCGCCTTCGCCGAGTTGCAGCTCCACGACCGTCTTCGCTACGAAGCTCTCCTGCTGGAAACGAAAGACGGCCGACAAGTCGAGGTCGAGTTCATCAGCAATGCCTATCTGGTAGACAAAAAGCGACTCATCCAATGCAACATCCGCGACATCACTGAACGCAAAAAAGCGGAAAGGACGGCGGTGCGGCTGGCGGCCATCGTCGAGTTTTCGAATGATGCCATGATCGGAAAAACTTTGGATGGAATCGTCCAAAGCTGGAACGGTGGGGCCAAGGAGATTTTTGGTTATTCCGCTAGTGAAATGGAGGGTGAGTCGATTTCGAAATTGATACCCCCCGAACGGTTGGAAGAGGAGAAGCTGATCCTCGAGAAAATCAGGCACGGCGAAAGCGTGCGGCACTTCGAGACGGTGCGGCAAGCTAAGGACGGTCATCGGATTGACGTGTCCGTGACCGTCTCACCGATCAAAGACTCCACGGGCAAGATCGTCGGCGCTTCGAAAGTAGCGCGCGACATTACTGCGGCGAAGGCGCGAGAAAAACAAATACTGACGCTCAACGCAGAACTGGAAGCGTTCAGTTACTCCGTCTCTCACGATCTGCGCGCGCCTCTGCGCCACGTCATGGGGTTTGTCGAACTGCTGCAGAAAGAAGCGGGTCCGTCGCTTTCCGAGAAAGGTCGCCGCTATGTGGCGACGATTTCGCAGTCGGCAAAACGGATGGGGAATTTGATCGATGACCTGCTTTCCTTTTCCCGAATCGGACGCTCTGAAATGCTAAAGGAGGGAGTTAACGTGAATACGATGATCCGAGAGATCATCGGTGATTTTGGTGCCGACCTAGAAGAACGGACGTTCGTCTGGAAGATCGAGCCGTTGCCCGTCATATACTGCGATCCACCCCTGCTACGAATCGTCTTGGTCAATCTGATTGCGAATGCGGTGAAGTTCACCGGCCCGCGGGCAGAAGCACAAATCGAGATCGGCGTGGTTCCGAGCGGAGAAGACGAGACCGTAGTCTTCATTCGCGACAACGGCGTGGGCTTCAACCCACAGTACATCGGCAAACTGTTCGGCGTGTTTCAGCGACTGCACAGTTCAGTCGAATTCGAGGGCACAGGAATAGGCCTCGCTAATGTCCAGCGCATCATTCACCGCCACGGCGGTCGGGTGTGGGCGGAAGGCGCAGTAAATGGCGGCGCAACCTTTTACTTTTCCATTCCGAAACAGCCGCGGCCTTCATGAACATAAAAACCATCCTCCTGGTGGAAGACGATCCCCGAGATGTTGAGCTAACGATCGCTGCGCTGGACGAATATAACCTCGCCAACAGCGTCCAGGTGGTGAACGACGGCGAGCAGGCGTTGGATTTCCTCTACCACCGCGGAAAGTTTGAAACGCGCGAGGGTGGTAATCCTGTGGTGGTGCTGCTGGACCTGAAGATGCCAAAAATCTCAGGGCTGGAAGTATTGAAGATCATCAAGGCGGACGAGAATTTGCGGACCATCCCGGTCGTGGTGCTTACCTCCTCACGCGAGACGCCAGACCTGAGCGAGAGTTATAGGCATGGCGTTAATGCCTATGTGGTGAAGCCGGTGGATTTCTCGGACTTCGTCAAGGCTGTCAAACAGCTTGGCGTCTTCTGGGCCGCAGTGAACGAACCGCCGCCGCAGGTCCGGAAAACAGAAAGTCCGGGGCCTAATGAGGAAATCTCCCTAACGAGGGCTTCGCAACCTAAATGAGGTCTCTCCTCCGGATTCTGCACTTGGAGGACGACCCCAATGATGCGGAGCTCGCCCACGCCTCCCTTGAAGCCGGCGGCATTCCTTGCACTATCCAGCGCGTAGAAACGCGAGAGGACTTCTTAGCTGCGCTGGGATGCGGCGAGATCGACTTGGTTCTCTCGGACTTCTCCGTTCCATCCTTCGACGGATTCTCGGCCATAAAAATGGTGCAGGCCAAACATCCTGAGCTACCGGTGATCTTGGTCTCGGGGAAGCTAGGCGAGGAAGAAGCGATCGACTCCCTGAAGAATGGTGCGACCGATTACATCTTGAAAGGGCGTCTCGGCCGGCTCGCCCCGGCAGTGCAGCGCGCCATGCAGGAAGTTGATGCGCGGGTGGAACGACAACGCCTTGAAGGACGGTTGATCGAAGCTCAAAAAATGGACGTGATCGGCCAGCTGGCCGGAGGCGTCGCTCATGATTTCAACAACGTCCTGGGGGTGATCATTGGTTACAACGACCTGATGATGTCGGAGCTTGAGCCAGAGGGCCGGCCGTATCAATGCGCGGAGGAAATCCGCCATGCCTCGGAGCGCGCGGCCGGATTAACCCGGCAATTGCTCGTCTACAGTCGGAAAAAAACGACGCAACCCGTAGTCCTGGACCTCTGGAACGCGGTGCAAGCCTTGGATAAGATGCTACGCCGACTCCTCGGTGAGAACATCGAACTAACGATTATTCGCGGAGAGCAAAGCGGGTGCATCAAGGCCGATTCCGGCTACATCGGACAACTCATTATGAACATGGCCGTGAATGCCCGCGATGCGATGCCAAACGGCGGCAATCTTACCATCACAACTCGCGATGTCACCTTAGGTGATGACTACACGGACGCGCACCCCGTGGAGTTACCCGGGGACTTTGTCATGCTAAGGGTCAGCGACACTGGCAGCGGGATGACCGACGAAGTGAAAGCACATTTGTTTGAAACGTTTTTCACGACCAAGCCGGTGGGCCAGGGCACCGGCTTGGGTTTGGCCACGTGCCAAAACATTGTCCGACAATCCGGAGGCCATATCCACGTGGAAAGTGAAATTGAAAACGGCACCACATTTAGTGTTTACTTCCCTCGAGTCGAGGAGCGGGTTGAAGGTGCCGCCCCCCCAACTCAAGCGGGCGTAATGGAGAGGGGAACCGAGACTGTGCTCATCGTCGAAGATGAGCCGTCGCTGAGGGAATTGGCGCGGTGCGTCCTGGAAGCGCAGGGCTACAAGGTGCTATCGGCCTCGAATGGCCAGGAAGGTCTACGTGTCGCGCGAGAGCACCAGGGCTCGCCGATTCGTCTCGTCGTGAGCGACGTGGTCATGCCGTTGATGAGCGGCAAGATGATGGCGGATCGGTTGATCCTGGATTATCCCGATCTCAAAATTCTCTTCGTCTCGGGTTTTACCGACGACGCTATCACGCACCACGGCGTACTCGATTCCGGAGTAGAGTTCCTATCGAAACCATATTCATCGGCGGCTCTCACCTCTAAGGTGCGCGAATTGCTCGATTATTGGCCGGCGCAGGCTCAGGCCGGGCCGGACTCGAGCCTCCCGCAAACTGCTGAACTATAGCTTGGCGTCGGGCAGGAGCTGATAGAACCAGCCTTGCTACTCGGGGACTTCGCGAACCCGAATATCGGCCTGGATGGGATCGAGCCCACTATGTGTGTGGTCGATGATCACGCTCTACAGGCTCACGATTTAGTATCATGTGCCGGGATCGATTTGGCCTGTTCATACCTTTATCGCGTGTGGTTGGCGCGGAGCGTTTGGAATCCTTACCCCACCAATTTTCTCGAATGCGCTTTCAGGGTCAGTCCTTTTTTCTGACATTTCTTGCCTTGGAATTGCCATTTGGAAAGACGACCACGGTCAATCCGGAAGAACGCGTCCTCGCGAAGGGTCCGGCGGCGCGGATGAAAGCTCGCTCCGTGCGGGCCACGAATGCAGGCACTTTTGTTGCGCCGTTCGTCTTTCGCTTCGCCTTCATGATTCAATCAGTTGCCGGACTGAATCTATGTCATCCGCTGCGGAAGTGGCGAGGCGTTTTGCGGAATTCTGACCACGGATGGAAAGCCCGGCCGTTGCTGCGCATCCGTTACGGTCGCGGATGTCGCGGATGTCGCGGTCGGGAAATGAGGTAGACCGCAGCGAGCGCTACCCGGGGGTCTGAGAGGAAATCAGGGCCTGTGCTTCATCGCGCAAAGCTTCCAATTCGGCGAGGGCTTCGAAGTCTTTCGGGCGTCCGGCGGCGCGTTTGAGTTCGATCAGTTTGGGCAGGGTAACGCACCGGAATTTCACCCCGAAGGCCTCGAATTCTGAGGTGTGCGGCAGGAGTTCTTCGTAGGTGCCCCCACCAATGATCTCCCCTAACAAGTCGATGTCGCCCGCGCCGGTGGTGAGGGTGAAATT
>JBKJPM010000009.1:0-3977 GCA_046595175.1 Gemmatimonadaceae bacterium | reverse complement strand
GATAAGCTCGTTCCGGGGATCGCGCTGGCGTTCCCTTTCCATCTCACTTATACCCCGCGCGAACGCCGTGTCGAGCAGGTAGCGAGTTGGCGGATTCATATCATTTGGCCGCAACTGTGGAACAAGCCAGCCCATGTAGCGACCGAAGAGATAGGGAGTGTGACTGGTCTGCGGAGCAGGCGATTCGAAGGTGTCGAAAAAGGCATGCAGCGTGGCAGGCATATCAGTGCTAGCGATCTGGGTGCGATAGAGCAGATGCGCGACGCGCAATGTCTCGAAGGAGTGCAGCCAGAGCGACAATCCAAGCGCGACCATACCGGCACCGAGAACAAATTTCCGTCTCGCATCGATTGGAAGTATTGCATCAAGCTCCATGAACTGCCCTCCGGAAAGTCTGAACGCAACGAAAGCGCACAGACCCATGAAGGGAACAAAGGAGTTGATATCGATGAACCAAAACCCGAGTGAAACCAGATAGCCCGCGGACGCTGCTGCGAAGAAGGACGCTTCGCCGAGAGACATCTCCTTTTTGCGAAGCCCCAGCGACACGGAGTAGAAGAGCCCAACCCACATTGCCAGAAATGCGACAAACCCTATGAGGCCAGTTGTAGAGAGCACCTCCAACATGATGTTGTGTGCGCGATCCACCCGCTGTTCTGTCGTGACGGCGTAAACTCTCGGCTGGAAATTGGCGCTCCAGGCGAGGTGGAAGTTCTCGGGGCCATATCCGACGAGCGGACGGTCGCGGAAACCGTCGAGAGCGGCCGTCCAGAGAACTGTTCTATTCGCATCACCGGACTGAATTCCCGACTCGGCGATTCGCGTAAAGGTCGTTGGAAGGTGCCTGGAAACCCAACTATCTGGCGCGCGCGTAACCAGTGTGAGACTGAGGCCGAATGCAACAACGAGCGCAGTCCCGAGAATCGCGATTGCCTTGCGGTGTGTTTTCCCGAGAAGGAAGTACACGACTGCCGCAACTACGGCTGCTGTCATGAGCCCGAGCAGGCTCGAGCGATTATGGGAGAGTATCACTCCGGAGAAATTCAGGATCGCAGATGCCGCGTAGAGACCGCGCAGAAGCGTTGTTTTGGCGCTGAAAGCGAGATATGTCGAGAGTGCAACACCGAAGAACAGGTAGATGGCAAGGAGTCCGGGATTGCCTATCGTCGAAAGCGCTCCATTTGTATGCCCGCCTTCATATAACGCCAGGAAACTGAGTCCGGCGCTTACAGCCAGCGAAAGATTCGCATACAGCTTCCATTCGCGCTCCCCGAAAAACACGCGGGCGAGCGCGTAAAACATCAGGTAATGGAGGAGACTCCAGACACCGCCCATCCTTTCGAAATCCCCAAACATTGCACGATTTCGCGCGGGGCTGAAAAGAGCGGAAATACCGCTCGCCACGACAAACGCGCTGAGACCCCAGAAGAAAAGATCCACGTGCGTTCTGATGCGCCAGTCACGGGATACCATGAGATAGATGAATATCCCCATCGTGATCTCGACAACCGTCCGGAAGAAAACTGTCCGCGGGACTATGTACGGAAAGAAATAGTTCGTCGAGAGGATCAACGGCACGAGCACCGTCGACAGAAGGAGGCCGCGTGCTACTTTGACCGGGAGTGGGGTTTCATTCATATGGGAAAATAAAGCGGCCACCAAAGATTGGTGGCCGCTTTTGACTAACGATCCAGTACGACTTTCGATCAGCTATTTAGCAACCAAGGCCACATGGCCCTACGAGATAATACGTCGAACTCGTAGCGGCGTCATACCGAAGTTTGCCCTTTGCGTAACTTTCACCAGAACCGGCCGTCTCAACGCCGTCGACAATCTTGTTCATCAGCTCAAACTGGGCAGGCGTGAAGGTCTTTGCCGCGACCGCGACGAAATCGGCGCCTGAGGCGACGCAGCCGTTGCCCGTGGCAGAATTGCACTTAAAGATTTTCTGGGTGATCTGCGCGCCGAACGCGGTAGGCTGCCAATCGATCGTCGAGGATGCAGCAACTATTTCAGGAGACGGCTTGTTCACGTAGGGTCCGTTCCAGGAGGCAATGTCAACAGCTGTATATGCGGTGCCGTCTACCGCAATGTCATTAGTGCTTGAATTCGAGGGCCTGTTAACGAGGTCTTCGATATCCCCCGGAGATCTTGGCTTGAGATCTACGTTAAAACGTTCGATTCCACTGGCGATGTTACCGAAGTCCTCAACGACACGTATCGGGTCGCCTGATACTGCCTGCTGAGTCACCGCTGGAATAACGACAGCGGCCAAAACTCCAATTACGACAGTCGTAACCAGAACTTCGATAAGTGTGAATCCTTTCCGAACAGAGCGAAACTTCTTCATTGTAACCATCCTCAGCGTTAAGCAACGTGGCGGTTGCAGGGGGTATGACGAACGGTCATATGGATCGTGAGGGATAACATAAGCAACGCCGTAACACTTCCGTTATATGGTCAACGGCAAGCGTAACAGTTTGCCATCCCTTAGCTACAAGGTGTTACATCCACACAGCAAATAGCAATACGAGCAAACATCTGGTCCAGCTTAGACAGCCAAGGCCCGGAGAGTATCCGGAGCGATAACGTGGCCAGCATCGAATCGAGTGACTGAAAGGCTAATCCCAAGATCAACCAGACGTTTAACCTCCGAATCCACCAGTGCCGACGAGAAATACCGGTCGGAAGTTCCCACAACAAGGCCGAGGGGCTGTCCCACGAGGCCTCCCAGTGACTGACGATCCTTGAACTCGGGTGGCAGCAGCCCTCCCCAGAAAATAAGGCCCTGGAGCGAAGGACTCGATGCCGCAACCCACCTACTCACGGTCGCCACTCCCTGAGAAAATCCCAAGGCTGTCACCGTCGCGCCTGGTGCGAGCCTGGGGACAAGGTCCGCCAAAAGAGTGTCGAGATACCCGATGTAGTCCGCGATCTCGGCGTCACGATCTTCGGTTGTCATCCAGGTGGATCCGACCGGTGTTTCAGCCGTGTGAATTGTCCCCTGACTCTTGTAAAAACGAGACAGCGCTTCAGGGGCAACGATCGCCCTGCCCTCCCTCGCGATCGGCTCGAACGCTGCCAGGAATTCGCGTGCGAGCTGGCCGAAACCATGACAGACGATCCAGAGATCACTCGTGGAAGTCTCGATCTCCCCAATCACACAGTATCGAGCCGTCTTGCGGACTACGACATGATGTTCGCTTATCACCGATCGATCCTTATTGGTCGAAATCCATTCCGAACGGGTCACCCGGCGGAGCACGCAATGCAGGCGAAGGAGTAGGAAGCTCCTGGCGCTCGATCCAGCGTGTAAAGTCCCCGCTAATTGCTGACCAATGCGAGCGTTCTTCGATGGATCCCGCGGTTGAAAGCGCGCGAGCCCGATCACGTAGCTGGCGCATCTTGAATTCAACCAGAGCGCGGACTTCAGGAGATCCATCTTTGTCGGAGGCGAGGATTAACAGGCGGTCTGCCACGGACCGCTGGACAATCCGGTCTATTGCTGCGCTCCGAATATTTGAAGCGATCGGTGCGCCGGAGATCCAGCGCGGAGTTGCAAGTGCGTCCACAATCTCACCAAGCGCAAGCGGGTTTGTTTCATGCAGTGCGCCTTGAACGACACGTGCGGCGCGCTCACGCTGGAGGACTGCATCAACAATTAGTTGCGAAAGAGTGCGCATCGCGCCGAGCTCATCGAAAGCAGGTCGGGTTCTGCTGCTAAAGAGTTCGACGTATGGCCTGTAGTCAAACGGACGGGGACCGAGGAGCGTGATAACCGTATCGGGGATCGCGAGCTCAGATGGCTTTAGCTCGGCGACGAGAGCCGCCAGCGCCCGGCGCTGCTGCGCGGCCGGGATCGGAGTTGTTGCCTGAACGGCATCTCCACGCACCGCATTGGCGTACTGCAATCCGCCGATCGTCTTCGAAACTGCGTTAATCGCGAAGCGGTGCATCAGATACACGGGGACGAATCG
>JBKJPM010000312.1:0-6265 GCA_046595175.1 Gemmatimonadaceae bacterium | reverse complement strand
TCCCTCGGACACCGAATCGATGTCAAAGGCGGGTCATTTGAGCCGTCGCTCGGCGGGCAGGTGGAAACTGCGTGGTCCACAGGATCGCGCACGCCGCCGAAAAAAAGTCCATGGAGCATATTGGGAAAGACGGATATCGAAAAGATGAAACGTCCAAATCCTGCTGTGATCCGGGGCAGGATATCATCGGTAATTGTCGCATCGACTCTCGACTGGGAGAAGGATAAGGTTGCGATCAAGGCTGACGGGAAATTCGAAGCCGCTACCGATGTCCCGGGCGCCGGCGGTGACCATTTCCGACAGGGAACATTAGACCTCAAGTCGAACTTTCCTGCATTGCTGGATCACACTTTTGAGATGCACCTGCATTGGGTGGGCACAGGAAACGGAGTAGCTCCGCCACAGCGCTTCAGTTATCTGGGTGGTTCGGGAACGATTGCGACAATGAAGCTTTTCGAGCAGGGCGGAGATAAGCTGTTCTATGTCTCGGGCCTGTACATCGTCCCTATCAAGCAGATCACGCTGCCGATTGTGGGAAATCCGTACATCGGGCTGCGCTACGCGGCAGGCGCAGCTGGCATTGGCAAGCTTCCGCCGCTTGTGCAGAACATCACGCCCATGGCGGGCGTTCGCTTCCTGAGAGTCGAGTATTCCTACGATCCTTCCTCGAAGAAATCGGCGTTTTCAATCGGTTTATCACTCTCTCCCTGACCGCTAGGTCGCTATATTCAGGAACGTGACCTTCGAGCCTGGCCACAGAAAATTGGTTCAAGGGTGAGGACGCTTGTGGTAATTCCCGCGCGCCTCGCCGCGGTTCGCCTCCCCGGAAAGCCCCTCCGTCTCCTCGCTGGTCTCCCATTAATCGTCCGTGTCTGGCAGCGCCTCGCCGAAATGCAGGTAGCCGATCGCTGCGTTGTAGCCACCGAGGATGAGTCCGTAGCCAGTGCAGTGCGCGACGCCGGAGCCGAGTGCGTGATGACCAGCTCTGACCACACATCGGGAACGGAGCGCGTCGCAGAAGTTGCCGAAAAGCGCGACTTCATCGGCTTCGAAACCATTGTGAACGTTCAGGGTGACGAGCCGTTCATTGGCGCGCTCGCAGTACTCGGAGCTGCAGAGCTAGTGTCCAGCGGAAAGTTCCCCCTTGGAACGGCCGCGGTTCGCGCTTCGAGTGACTCTATGGAGACACCGAGCGTCGTGAAAGCAGTCGCCGCAGATGATGGGCGTGCAATGTACTTTTCGAGGGCGGGAATTCCGTTTTTGCGCGACCCCGGAGACGCAAAATTGCGCGAGGAGCGGGCGCTGCATCACCTCGGAGTTTACGCGTACTCCAGGGAGGCTCTTAAACAGTGGGTATCGCTCCCGCCGCACCCGCTGGAATTGATGGAAAAACTTGAGCAGCTGCGCCCTCTTGCCGCGGGAATTCCGATGGGAATCGCGGTCGTTGACGAACAGGCTGCCAGTGGAATTGATACAGAGGAAGACCTGCTGCGCGCCAACGCGCGGTGGGACGCATTCATTGCCGGACGGTAAATCCATGCAGCCTCAGGGAACTCAACAGACCCGATACATATTCGTGACCGGCGGCGTAGTGTCATCGCTGGGCAAGGGAATCGCAGCTGCATCGCTTGGACGACTGCTGGTCGAGCGGGGCATGCGCGTCACGATAATGAAGTTCGATCCATACCTGAACGTGGATCCTGGAACGATGTCGCCGTTCCAGCATGGCGAGGTCTACGTCACTGATGACGGCGCTGAAACCGATCTCGACCTCGGCCATTACGAGCGGTTTATCGACCGTGCTCTCGCACAGGCGAACAACGTCACGACCGGACGGATTTACCTGAACGTCATCACAAAGGAACGACGCGGAGAATATCTCGGGTCAACCGTGCAGGTTATTCCGCACGTCACCGATGAGATCAAGAGCGCGATGAAGCGCGTCGGGCCGGAAAGCGACGTTGTAATAGTGGAGATTGGAGGAACCGTTGGCGATATCGAATCGCTGCCATTCCTTGAATCAATCCGTCAGTTCCGGCACGAGATCGGTCGCGAGAATGCAATCTTCATTCACCTCACACTTGTTCCATACATCAATGCCGCCGGTGAAGTAAAAACAAAGCCGACGCAGCACTCGGTGCGCGACCTCATGGAGATCGGAATCCAGCCCGACATCCTGATCTGCAGGACGGAGCGTCCGCTTTCGGAAGACGTGAAGCGAAAGATCGCGCTGTTTTGCAACGTCGAATTCGGCGCGGTTATCGAGAGCCCGGACGTGCCAAGCATCTATGAGATACCGCTCGTTTTCCACGAGCAGGGACTGGACGAGCGGGTAATGCATCGACTAGGGCTACTCGGCAGAAGGGCTCCCGATCTTTCCAAATGGCGCGCAATGGTGCAGCGGGTGACAAGCCCGAAGGACAGGGTTCGTATAGCTGTGGTCGGCAAATACACCGAGCTGATTGACAGCTACAAGAGCGTTCACGAGGCGCTCATACACGGTGGAATAGCGAACGATGTAGGTGTAGAAATATCGTGGCTGCCAAGCGACGGTTTTACGACACGTGAGCGAACCCGGGAGATCCTCGCTGATTTCAACGGACTTCTGATTCCGGGTGGGTTCGGTGTGCGTGGCGTTGAGGGGATGCTCGAAGCAATCCGATATGCGCGTGAGTCGGGAATGCCGTTCTTTGGGATCTGCCTCGGAATGCAGACTGCAATCATCGAGTTTGCGCGAAATGTTGTGGGCCTGGACGACAGTCATTCAAGTGAGTTCTCCCCCGAGTGCGGCAACCCGGTGATCTCATTGATGGAATCGCAGCAGCACGTAACAGATATGGGCGGGACGATGCGTCTTGGCGCCTATCCATGCAAGCTGGGAGAGGGCACCCGCGCCGCTGCGATTTATGAAACGCAGCAAGTGAGCGAGCGCCATCGTCACCGCTACGAGGTAAACAACGCGTATCGCGACCAGTTCATCGCGCACGGCTTGAACCTGAGCGGACTGTCGCCAGACGGTTCACTTGTCGAAATTGTGGAGCTCCAGACGCACCCTTGGTACGTGGGTTGTCAGTTCCACCCGGAGCTGCAGTCGCGACCGATGCGGCCGCATCCACTTTTCGCCAGCTTTATCAAGGCAGCAGCAGAAAACAAGAACCCGGCTCGCAGCGAGCGTCAGGCGTTCGCTAAGAGGGGCGAGTGAGTGCAAGTCATGTTTCCGCGGGACAAGTTCTTTCTGATCGCGGGACCGTGCGTTCTTGAAGATGACGCGCTGAATCTTCGCATCGGCGAAGCGCTTGCAAAGTTGAGCGAGCGGGTACCTGGCGGAGTGATCTACAAGGCGAGCTTCGATAAGGCGAACAGATCCACGCAGGCCGGCGCGCGCGGCCCCGGAATCAAAAAGGGCCTGGTAGCTCTCGAGCGAGTCAAACGGGCGACCGGACTCAGGATCCTCACCGATGTCCATCTCCCCGAGCAGTGCGCGCTCGTTGCCCAGGTCGCTGACGTGCTGCAGATACCGGCCTTCCTATGCCGGCAGACCGACCTCCTCGAAGCTGCTGGTGCCACGGGCAAGCCAGTGAACGTAAAGAAGGGGCAGTGGCTACAGCCCGAAGGCATGCGCGGCGCTGTCGACAAAGTTCGAAAAGCTGGAAGATCAGAAGTCGCGGTCACCGAGCGCGGGACATTCTTCGGATACGGAGACCTCGTGGTGGACATGCGTTCATTTGCGCGCCTCACAGAGCTCTGCGACGCCCCGGTGATCTTCGACGCGACACACAGCGTCCAGAAGCCGGGAATGGGCGTCGGCGGCTCCAGTGGGGGCGCCAGGGAGTTCATTCCTACCTTATCCATGGCGGCTGTAGCGGCCGGCGCCTCAGGACTGTTTCTGGAAACGCATCCCACACCGGAATCGGCACCCAGCGATGGTCCTAACATGCTGCCGCTAAATGAGTTAAATAGATTGGTCGACAAACTACTAGAGGTTTGGCACGTGCGTATGGGTTCGTCGGCTAAGTGAAAAACAAGGAAATAATCGAGCGCGGAAAGCGGGTTCTCAGGCTTGAGCGCGAAGCGATCGCCACGGCTGAAGATCGAATGGGCGATTCGTTCGCGGCGGCAGTTCGACTCATCTCGGATTGCTCAGGCCGGGTGATCGTTTCCGGCGTCGGCAAGTCCGGCCTGATTGGCCGCAAGATCGCCGCGACGCTTACCTCTACGGGAACGCCGGCGACATTTCTGCACCCCGCCGACAGCGTCCACGGCGATCTGGGTATAGTTGGCTCGACGGACATCGCAATCCTGCTTTCCAAGAGCGGGGAATCCGACGAGCTCATAGCGCTGCTCGACCACCTCAAACGCCTTGGCGTTCGACTCATCGCGATCACCGGTGAAAAGAACTCCGCGATTGCGCGGCACAGCGACCTGGTACTGGATGCCTGGGTGAAAGAGGAAGCCTGCCCCCACGACCTCGCGCCAACAACTTCTACAGCCGTCGCTCTGGCCCTGGGCGATGCGCTCGCGATTGCGCTGCTGGAAGAAAAGGGGTTTGACGCCAGCGACTTCGCCCGCCTGCACCCCGGTGGATCACTGGGACGAAAGCTGCTCACAAGGGTAGCAGACGTAATGGTTACTTCTGACCTTCCGCTCCTCACGGACAAAGCCACGATGAGGGAAGTAATCGTGCAGCTCGCTGAGCGGAGAGGAATTGCCGTTGTATGCGATTCCTCTCGATCCCTGATGGGTGTAATCACTGCCGGTGACCTCACGCGCGTCATGGAACGCGAGTCCGATATTTTTTCATTATCGCCCGCCGACATGATGACGCGATCTCCCAAAACAGCGGCGGAAGACGAGCTTGGAAGCGCCGTCGTGTTCCGCATGGAAAAGCACGGGATCATGTCCATGCCAGTCGTGACTGCCGAAGGAAAGCTTGCGGGTGTCATTCACCTGCATGACCTGATGCGCGCCGGTGTAGTGTAGTGCGCAAATCCCTGTATTACGCGGCGGTCGCCGCCGTCATGGTCAGCGCGTGTAACAACTCCAAAACCAGGCCACCAAATGCGGCGCACTCCCCGCTGGCCGACTCGGCAGATCAGGTGATGTTCACCGCCCGCTTCAATCTCACGGACCACGGATTGATGCGCGCGCAGCTCCAGGCGGATCGGGCCTACTTCTTCGATGAAAGCACTCGTGCAGAGCTTGAGAAGGTCAGCACTACTTTCTTTTCCGCAGGTGGAGAAAAGGAAGCATTGCTAACTGCCAAGCGCGGTAGCTACAACAGCCGGGGCGGAGGCATGGTTGCCCGCGGAAAGGTCGTCGTTATTTCAGAAACGGGAAGAAGGCTCACTACCGAGGAGCTCCGCTACGATCCGGCACTCAATGAAGTCGCCAGCGACAGCGCATTTGTGCTGACGGAGCCAGGGCGTCGCCTCGAAGGAGTAGGTTTTCGCGCGGATCCCAACATGAACAATGTCCGGGTGCTCAAGGGCGCGCGAGGATCAGCGGGCGAGACCTCGACAATCCAGTCATCCGGCAAGCAGTGAAAACAATTCTTTTCGCGGCGCTGTTGACCGCTCTAGTCTCAACTTTCGCTACAGCGCAGGACCTACCCAGAAATTGCAATTTGCTTTTTCCCAACACCGGCCCTACCGGACCGACAACGGTAACATTCCAGCGTATTCCGTCGGGCAACCAGAACATGTTCATAGGGAAGGGAGTGGTTGCTCAGTGCGAAGGGCAGGGAAACGAACTCCGGGCCGATAGCGCGGAATACTATCCTGACCAGCAACTTCTCTTCCTGATCGGCAGCGTGCGATACCGCGAACCGCGGGCAACAGTGAATTCCGACAGGATGACATATTTTCAGGCGGAAAACCGGCTCCATGCGGAGGGCAACGTCGTCGCCGTATTGTCAAATGGGAGCACGATGCACGGGCCGGTCGCCGATTACTTTCGCGCGGTCCCCCCGCGCACTACTCCGAGACTGGTCGCAACAGGCCGCCCCAACTTCCGCCTGCTGCAGCGTGACACAACAGGGGCCGCGCAGGTGCCGACCCTTATCAATGCAAATCAAATCGTTACGGAAGGTGACAGTCTCGTGTATGCGTCTGGTCAGGTAGAAATCACTCGGCCCGGTCTCGAAGCGAAAGGAGACTCTGCCTTCCTGGACAGTGAGAGCGAGTTCGCTCGCCTCATGCGAACTCCGCAGGTTCACAGCACGCGCGACAGACCATTCACGCTTACCGGCGGCGTCATCGACCTGTTC
>JBKJPM010000202.1:0-2661 GCA_046595175.1 Gemmatimonadaceae bacterium | reverse complement strand
GCAATTTTTTTCACGTCCAGATCTCCGTCGGAGATTGCACTCGAAATCGCGCGCTCCACTGCTGCAATGTCAGTGGGATAAAGGAGAATATCACATCCCGCATTCAAGGCCTGCACGACGGCAGCGCTTTCCCCGCCCTGCCCGAGAACTCCTTCCATTATCAGTGCGTCGGTGACGGTCAGACCCTTGAAGCCGAGCTCATTCCTGAGGAGATCCGTCAGTATTGGATACGACAATGTTCCGGGCGCGCCGCTGGGGTCGAGGGCGGCAAACGAAACGTGCGCGGTCATTACCGAAGCGACCCCGGCTGCAATAGCTGCCCTGAACGGAATGAGATCACTTGTGTCCAGAACTTCCCGGCTCACATCCACGCGCGGCAGCTCGGCGTGTGAATCGCGAACGGTGCGTCCGTGTCCCGGAAAATGCTTTGCGCACGCAAGCACGCCCTGGCTCTGACATGACTCGATCCATGCAACGGCATGTCTCGCTACCGTCGCCGGATCGGACCCAAAGGATCTCGTGCCAATAATAGGATTGTCAGGCTCGATATCCAGATCGCAATCAGGACCGTAAATCCAGTTGATTCCAAGTTTTCGCGCTTCTATTGCCGTGATTCGCGCGGCGGCACGGGTATCGTCTTCGTTGTCGAGCGAGCCAATTGCGGCGAGAGGTGGAAGACCCGTCGTCCCAGCGAACTGCTGCCCCGCGCCACGCTCGAGATCCGCACCTATCAGGAGGGGAATGTCTGACCGGGCGACCACATGAGCTATCAGCGTCTGGACTTCATCGGCAGGACCGCCGAAGAAGATGAATCCGCCAACGCCTGCGGCCAGCGCCTTCTCAATCTCCGGCCGTGCCTTTGAAAACCCGTGCTCGCGATCCCAGCGAACTGCGGGCAGCATCAATTGTGCGATCTCGCTCATGCGGGGGTGAGTTTGCCTAGTATCCTTGGTCCGCGCGCACCAGTTGCACCCGGAACGTTTCCGGGCTGGCGGATCAGATGCAGATATCCAAGCAATGCAAAGGCCACCGCCTCCTTCGCCTCTCCATCGAAGAAGATCTCATCGAACGCGCGAACGGTACGGTCCGGCATGTGTCGCTTGATTGCCGCAACCATTGCAGGATTTTTCGCCCCGCCTCCTGACAGGAGAATTTCAGAAACCGGCTCAGGCATGAACCTGTGATAAGAGTCAGCTATGCTCGCAGCAGTGAACTCTACCGCAGTAGCAATAATGTCCTCATCGCTACATCTCGCTTCCTCTCTGCATCGCTCGATCAGGGCTTCGATATATGCAGGGCTGAATAGCTCTCGGCCTGTTGATTTCGGTGGAGCTGCTGAGAAATAGGGATGTCGGAGCAGCTCTCCGACAATTTTCCGATTCGGGTTGCCGGCCAAGGCAAGCTTGCCGTCTACGTCATATGGAAGGTCAGGACGCAGGGTTCGTGTCACGCCATCCACGACCACGGCGCCAGGTCCCGTGTCGAACGCGCGCACGCCGCTCACATCGCCGCGCGGGGGAACCACTGTGACATTTCCGATGCCGCCAATGTTCTGCAGCGCGCGCCATTGTGAATCCGAGGAAAAAAGAAGGGCGTCAGCGATCGGAACTAACGGCGCGCCCTGACCCCCTGCAGCCATGTCGCGCACCCTGAAGTCGCTGATAACAGAAATTCCGGTTCGCTCCGCTATGACTGACGACTCTCCAATCTGCCATGTGGAATGACCTGCTTCGTGCCAAACCGTCTGGCCATGCGACGCAATCGCTGCGATGTCCGCGCGTGGAATTCCAGATTCTGCGTGCGCCTGCACCGCGGCCTTTGCGAGCCATTCACCCAGCTCGAAGTTGATTTTGCAATATTCCGCTGCTGACGTCCCGGTAAGTGCGCGGGAAAGTCGTTCACGATCTTCCCTGCTGTAGCTCGTCGAGACAAAAGAGAGCAGCTCGAACGAGATTGGATCATATCCGCGAAAGCGCACAACGGCAGCGCTAATTCCGTCGAGTGACGTTCCAGACATCAATCCAATCAGTGTCCGCGTTTCCATGCTCAGGTGATGGGCGGCGGTGGCTCGTTCGTGACTTTTCGAACCAGACCGCCGTTCTCTGCGAGTGCACGGTCGGCGTTCTCGCGATCCACACCGAGCTTCTGCATCACGATCGCTGTCTTGACGCTCTTGTTGGCGGCGTCGAGGAGATCTCGCGCCTCGTCCCGCGTAACCCCACAAACTTCACTGACGATGCGTTCGCTGCGGTCAATAAGCTTGTTGTTCGTGGCCCGCAGATCTACCATCAGATTTCCGTAGGTCTTGCCAATGCGGATCATGGCACCTGTCGTGATCATGTTGAGCACGAGCTTCGTCGCCGTACCAGCCTTCATTCGCGTCGAACCCGTCACAACCTCGGCACCAGTAATCGGCAAGATCGCAACGTCGACGATCTCGAGCGCACGCTTTGGCGGAGGAGAGCACGCGATGATTGCAGTCCTGGCGCCGAGCGCGCGCGCGCGCTCGAGCGCTGAATGCACGTACGGCGTCGTGCCTGAGGCGGCGATTCCGATCACAAAATCCTTTGAAGTAATTGCGTTTGCGTCCATCGCCCTGGCGCCATCCTCGACCACATCCTCAGCGCCTTCCTGCGATCGTGTGAGAGCGGGCAGACCCCC
>JBKJPM010000151.1:0-10146 GCA_046595175.1 Gemmatimonadaceae bacterium | reverse complement strand
GTTCGCAACACTACCAAGGTAGAGTTCCCAACAAATCCGCAGGTGCAGATCTGGGGCGCAATCGAAGCCGTCTGGAAATCGTGGACGCTCAAGAAAGCAGTGGATTACAGACGCGTCAACAACATCCCGGATGATCTCGGCACCGGTGTGAACGTTGTTGCAATGGTCTTCGGGAATCTTGGCGACGATTCAGGGACAGGAGTGGCCTTCACACGCAACCCGTCAACGGGCGAGCGGAAGTTCTACGGTGAATTTCTTGTCAACGCGCAGGGCGAAGATGTCGTCGCCGGAATACGCACTCCGCTCGCAATTGACCAGATGGCCGCGGCCCTGCCCGGCGCATTCAAAGAGCTGATGGAAACGCAGGACCGTTTGGAGCGGCACTACAAGGACATGCAGGACCTCGAGTTCACTGTCGAGCGCGGAAAGCTGTACCTGCTCCAGACTCGCAGTGGAAAACGAACTTCCGCCGCGGCCATTCGCATTGCGCGCGACATGGTGAAGGAAAAGCTTATCGACAAGACCGAAGCCGTGAGACGCGTTCCTGCCGCGGAGCTCGAGCAGCTGCTGCATCCTATTATTGATCCGGCCGTAAACGCGGAGCCGCTCTGTGTCGGACTGCCGGCAAGTCCGGGTGCGGCGAGCGGAGTCGCCGTGTTCGATCCGCACAGCGCCGAAGAGCGTTCAGCAGTTGGCGAAAACGTGATTCTTGTCCGCGACGAAACGACACCGGAAGATTTTAGCGGAATCGTCGCTTCACGCGCAGTCCTGACCGCACGCGGTGGCATGACAAGCCACGCCGCGGTTGTCTGCCGCGGAATGGGAAAATGCGCAGTGGTCGGATGCAAGGAAATTGAAGTAGACCTGGACCGCCGGCGCTTCACGGTCGCCGGGACAGAGGTGAACGAAGGTGATTGGCTGACGCTGGATGGCGCCACGGGTCGCGTGTTCACCGGGAACCTGCCTACCATACCCAGCGAAGTGGTACGGGTCACCAGCGGTGCACTGCCCGCGAAGCTCGCACCGGTTTACCAGTCTTACTCGGAGCTGCTGGGTTGGGCCGACGAAGTTCGCACACTTAAAGTTCGCGCCAATGCAGACACTCCCGCAGATGCGCGTGTCGCGCGAAACTTTGGCGCTGAAGGAATCGGCCTGTGCCGCACCGAGCACATGTTCTTCGAAGGTGACCGCATCACTGAAATGCGCGAAATGATCGTCGCCCGCGATGAAGCGGGCCGTCGGCGCGCGCTGGCCAAGCTGCTTCCCATGCAGCGGACGGACTTCGAGGCAATCTTCGAGGAAATGGATGGCTTTCCAGTTACCATCCGTCTTCTTGATCCGCCGCTCCATGAATTTCTCCCCCACGGCGGCGAAGAGAGCAAACTTCTGGCACGCACGCTCGGCCTGTCCCGCCAGGAGTTATCACGCATAATCGAGAACCTGCGCGAATCCAACCCAATGCTCGGACACCGCGGGTGCAGGCTTGGAATCACATATCCCGAAATTACAGAGATGCAGGGTCGCGCAATTTTCGAGGCGGCGATTCGGGCTCATCGCCGCGGAATCGATGTGAGGCCGGAAATCATGATCCCACTCGTCTCCAATGTGAACGAGTTCGATCATCAGCGCGCCATTCTGGAAGAGTCCGCGTCCAGCGTGCTCGGGGCGATGGGTGAGACGCTTCCCTACCTTATCGGTACAATGATCGAGCTTCCGCGAGCCGCCCTTACGGCCGAGAAGATCGCAGCGAGCGCGGAATTCTTCTCATTTGGAACAAATGACCTCACGCAGACTACACTAGGTCTATCACGAGACGATTCAGGCCGGTTTTTACCTTCCTATGTCGAACGTGGTATCTTTGCGGACGACCCGTTCCAGGTGCTGGATGAGGACGGTGTTGGCAGGCTCATACGGATCGCCGTTGAAGACGGCCGAAAGGCGAGGCCGAACCTGAAACTTGGAATATGCGGGGAGCACGGTGGTGAGCCCCGATCTGTCAAACTCTGTCACTCAATGGGACTGGATTACGTCTCTTGTTCACCATTTCGCGTTCCAATAGCCAGACTGGCTGCAGCCCACGCCGCTCTTGACGTCACGGTCTGATTTCGCGCGCACCTTTGATGCAGGACCTCCGTCGCCTCTTCGTCTTGCAGAGGCCGAAGGCAAGGCGCTCCGCATCGCGCTCGTCACCGAGTACTACTATCCGCACCTTGGCGGCGTTTCCGAGCATGTGCATTACTTCGCGCAGGAAGCGCGCAAGTTCGGGCACCACGTCGACATCATCACTTCCAACATTCCCGGAGCCGAGCCTGCGCCGCATGTAATCCGGCTCGGCTACAGTCAGCCGATCTACAGCAATGGGTCGCAGGCCCGCATCACAATTGGCTGGGGACTGCGGAAGGAAATGCGGCAGACACTGGCGCGCGGAAACTACGATGTGGTTCACATCCACTCCCCGCTCCACCCTGTCCTTCCAGTTCTCGCAATGCAGGAAGCTCAGTGCCCGGTTGTCGGAACCTTCCACACATATTTCGACAGCTCTCTGGGATACGCTGTGTTTCGCAAGCAGTGCCAGAGGCGACTGGATTCCATGGATGCCGTGATCGCTGTGTCGCATTCTACGACCATCGCGATGAACCGGTACTTCGACGTTGACTGGACGATCATCCCCAATGGAATTGACCTCGACGTTTTCAGGCCCGACGTTCCCAGGCCGCCGGAGATTCGCGGTGACATGCCGTCGATTCTTTTTCTTGGAAGGTTTGATCCGCGCAATGGACTGACAACGCTTATCGAATCGTTCAAGAAGGTTCGCGGAAAGAATCGCGAGGCGCAGCTCGTGGTTGTCGGCGATGGACCCCTTCGCAAGCACTATCATCGTGTGGCCGGCAACGATCCCGACATCACCTTCGTGGGCGCGGTTCTCGAGGAGCGCCCAAGCTACTACGCCCACAGCGCCATTTATGCGTGTCCCACAACCAAGGCATCCTTCGGCATCACGCTGCTCGAGTCAATGGCTTGTGAGACTCCGATTGTCTGTTCGGACATTCTCGGATTCCGTGACGTCGTAAAAAATGAGCGGGAAGCGCTCATGACACATTGTGGGGACACAACCGAGCTGGCTGACGCGCTCGTCCGCCTCCTCGATGACGAAAGCTTGCGTATACGACTCGGAAAAGTCGGCCGTGAACGGGCACAGCGTTATAGCTGGGCCGCCGTTACGACCGCTGTGCTCGATGTCTATGCAGCCGTACTCGGCCGCGTTCCTACAGGCGCGTGATCGGACTTGCTGCGGTTGGTGCCGTAATAGTCGGCAGCGCAGCACATGGCGCATTTCATCGCAACAGTCCTGTATTTGGAAGTGTGCTCGGCCGTCTTCCCACGAACGACAAGACCGTCTCGCTGACATTCGATGATGGTCCGAATCCGAATGCGACCCCGGCGATCCTGGATGCACTCGCGGCCAGGAATGTGAAGGCGACATTTTTCATTCTGGGACGTCACGCTGAGCAGTGGCCGGAGCTGGTGCTGCGCATCGCGAACGAAGGTCACCAGGTCGGCAATCACGGGTACTTCCATCGCAAGCTGCACTTCAAGCGCCCATTCTATGTTCGCCAGGACATCAAGCTTGGAAAGCGGGCAATCGAGCGCGCAGGCGGACCTGCACCTGCGTGGTTCCGCGCACCACACGGTTTTCGAAATCCGTGGGTGACCATGATCGCTCAGTCCATGGGCCAGCGGGTCGCCGGCTGGAGTCTCGGCGTCTGGGATACGGATAACCCGGGCGTGAAAGATATCGTCAAGCGCACAGTTCTTGGAACGCGTCCGGGATCGATCATACTGCTCCACGACGGGGACGGATACAATGCGGAAGGTGACCGGATGCAGACTGCTGCTGCCGTTCCCCTGATCATCGATGAGCTGCGAGTCAAGGGATTCGGATTCGCAACGCTCCCCGTTTAACTCATGAATAAAAAAGTCTCAAAGCTTCTCCGCTGGGGATTGTCGGCGGTGATCATTGTGTTCCTGATCATCTTCGCCCGGACAATCAATTGGCACCAGGCATGGACTTCGATCAAAAGCGCGTCGCTCCCGCTGCTTGTGATTGCGCTTGCGGTGAATCTCGCATCCATAGGAGTCAAGGGAATCCGGTGGTGGGTATTTCTCCGCCCTGCTGGCTCGCCGTCGCTCTGGCTGGCGATGCGCGCCACATTGGCAGGGGCCGGCCTCAACAATGTGCTCGTGGCCAATGGGGGCGATGCAGCCCGCGTAGTCTTCGTGTCGCGCACGAGCGGAATTCCCAGCGAACGAATTCTTGCAACACTCGCCCTCGAGCGTCTTTTCGATCCGGTGGGATTCGTAATCCTGCTTGTAGCCGGCGCGATTCTTTTTGATCTTCCGCCGGCGCTGGAGCGCTGGCGCCTGCCCGCGGAGATCTTGCTGGTCGTGCTCACAATCGGCCTTACTGCGTTCGTCTATTGGTCGAGGAATGCCCAGCCTGAGCATGAGCCTGAGCGCCGCGCTCGTCCCCGCACCCTTTGGGGTCGCGTCAAGCAATACATGGTGGACTTCGGTCGGAGTACGCGATCGCTGACCACTGGCCCGCGTTTTCTTGCAGCACTTGTTCTGTCGCTGCTGTCATGGGCGGGTCAGCTCGCAACCTTTCACTATGCTGCGCAAGCCGCGCACGTGGACATGCCGCTGGCTGGGAGTCTGGCGACACTACTGGCGATCAACCTCGGACTGGTGATTCGCGCAACGCCTGGGAATGTCGGTTTTTTCCAGTTTATCTATGCGCTGACTGCAGAGCAGTTCGGCATTGCGCGACCCGATGCGATTGCAGTGTCGCTGTTGATTCAGACGCTGCAGATCATTCCGATGACATTGCTCGGCGTTGCGCTTGCGCCCGAATTCATTTTCCGAAAGGGTCAGGTAAAACGGCCGTCCTAGTTTCTACTTTCCGCGAATGGTGACGTCCACGCTGTAGCCGTCCCTGGAAAGCAGCGTCGCGAGCAGCTGTCTTGCACTTTCGTTGGCGTGGCGGACGAGCTCCATCTGGGCACCTGCTGCAGTGAGCTGGGTCCGGGCCTGCCGTTGTATCGTTTCCCTGTCTTCCGGGGTGAATGGATTCCAGAGACCTCCGTGCTCGTCATACGTTCGCATATCGGTCACCTCTACCGCGATCAGCTTCGCAGTCGGTATGTTGATGTGGATTTGTTTCGCCTGATGATCGATTTTCACTTCCGGGTTATCGGTCAGGTCGATTCCTGCGAGGAGACGGCCGGTGACAACGACCAGTGAGCGCTTGGTCGAGCCGTACCAGGTATTCTCATAGACAATGACGTCGCGGGCTGTCGCCTCGCTTGAGACAAGCTTCGCTACCGCGCGAATCTGCTGAACGACGAGATCGTTCGTGATCCTGGTTTCGTTGCGGCCGAACATCGCGCCGGGGGTGAATCTGCTTGCGCAGTATCCCATCATGATTACCGCGAGCAACACTGCAAACGCGAGGACCGTTCGAGCATTCAGGAAGGGGCCTGCTGATCGTTTGTTTGGCTCCGCGCTCATTTAAGCCTGCCTTTGTTAAAGCACCGTAGCGTTGACTACAACTGAGGTCGTTCGGCTTTCTGAAGAAACGCCAGGAACTCGGCGGGATTCCTCGTCAGACCCGCGAGGGTCGCGATGGTCTTTCCATTCGCATCCACGATGGCGTAAAGAGGCAGGGCGACTGTCGAGAATTTCTGTTCCTGAAAAGCCTGCTGCCTTTCGTACATCTCCCCTTCACCGTCCGTATACAGCCGAGCGAGAACAAATCCATCCAGGGCTTTCCTGACCTCGGGCCGAGCAAAGACGTTCGTTTCCATCCAGCGGCAGTTGGTGCAAGTGTAGCCTGTGAAATCAACGAAGACAGGCTTACCAGTCGCGCGAGACTGTGCGAGGGCCGCGTTGTAGTCGTTCATTATCCAGCCCGCATCTACGCCAGATCCAATTATGACGGTCGGATCAGCGGACGAGCGCGTGGCTATTACCGGAGTCGGAAGAAATGCTTCGAGCGATCCGAGATTGTGCTTCGGAACAGATTTGGCAACGAAGAAGGCGGCGACGAGGCTGACAATCTGAGTCGCACGGAGTGCCGGCGTATTCCGGATTACACTCGACAGCAGGAGAAAAAGCGCAGCGAATGCAAACATAGTCCAGAGAAACAGAACAGTGTCACGCGTGAAGACATTCCAGCCTAGGACCATATCGGCATTGGACGCGAATTTGACCGCAGCGGCGACTTCAAGGATTCCCACTATCCGTTTCGCGTTATCGAGCCATGGCCCAGACCTGGGAAGCCTCTGCGTGAACCCCGGTGCGACTGCTAAAATAAAGAACGGAAGCGCAAAGACCACCGAGAACACGAACATTCCTGCGAGTGGAGTTACCCACTGATCACGCGCTGCCAGAACCAGCAGCGTTCCGACGAAAGGCGTCGTGCACGTAAATGACGTGAGCGAAAAGAGTACCCCGAGCAGCATGGGTCCGATGATACTCCGCTTGTCATAGCGATTCGCGAAGCCAGTGAACGCTGTTATGAATCGACTGGGAAGAGAAAAGGAATGTGCGCCGTGCAGGGCGAGCCCGAACATCAGGAATAGGATTGCGAGCCCGATGTTAACCGACGCGCTGGAGGCAAACCGCGCGAGACCTGCCGCCCCCACCGTGGCAGCTACGCCCAGGCCAATGATGCAGAACGTGAAAACGATTCCAAGCGCGAAGAATGCGCCCGAGCGAACTGCCTGGGCGCGCGAAGTCCCTCTATCGGAGAAATACGCTGCCGTAACCGGAATGAGTGGAAACACGCAGGGTGTTATGACCGCCAGCAAACCTGCGCCAACTGCGAGCCAGAAAAAGCCAGAGCTCATTTTGCGGAAACGACTCTGAGCGTCACCGGAAGAACTGCATTGCGAGGCGGCAGGCAGAACTTGTCGCTGCATGCCTGGTAGCGGATCCGGATGTTCGCCGTCGCTGTCCCCGCTGATGATGGAGCCCGGACCGGCACCATAAAGGTTGTCGACCCCGAGTGGGTCTCCGTAATCATCTTGAACTCGGCGTCATACTTCGCATCGGGCTTGGGAGACACTACCGGCCCGGCGATGGAGACCTTTGAGCCCGGCACGAGAGCGATTGACATCGCGTATGGCCCGCCCTTTTTCTGCGACAGGGAATAAACCCGCCAGCCCTTATCGATTACGGCGTTGACGTTCACACGTGCGATGCCCGCGGCTGGTACCGTCACCGGTTTAGTCGACGCCACAGTCCATCGCACGGGATTCTGCGCGGCCAATGGACTGGCTGTGATTGAAGTCGCGAGAAGTGCAGCGAGAATCGTTCTCATTTAGCTGAATATAAAGGGTCTTTAGCTGACAGCACCGGTCGGCCGCGAACGATCTCCAGCCCGGAGATACACGCAGCCAGCCAGATGGATCCGGCAGCGTACCCGCCGATCACATCGCTGAAATAGTGAACTCCGAGGTAAAGCCGGCTCAGTCCAATCGCCAGGATCAGGCAGGATGCATCGAAGAAGATGATCTCGCGGCGTGCGCGGTTATGTGTGCCCCTTATCAGCAGATAGGCGAGCATTCCGTACCCGACGAGTGAACCCAGCGCGTGCCCGCTTGGAAAACTGAATGTCTGGCCATGCAGAAACATTTCCGCGCCAACTGGGCGTGGCCTCTTGACGACAATCTTGAGCACTGCCGCTAACAATCCGGCGCCTGCAAATGCCGCAAACCATCCGCTCAGGACAATCCACTCACGCCTCTTCGCCAGTATCACCGCGACGCCCAGACCAAGGAGACCCATTGCTACGGGCGAACCCAGCATTGTAACCATGGAGACGATTCGGTCACTGAGAGGCGATGCGTGTGCCCGGAAGGCCTGAAGCAGTGTAAGGTCGAACGCAGTCAGCGGATCTTTATTGAGAACATCCTCGGTTACGCCGCTAAAGAGCCAGAGTCCCGCGACACTAACAAGCATGCCAATCGTCAAATGCAGGCCGAGGTATTCTCCACGCGCAAATCGAGCTGAAAGAAAGGACGCGAGCTTTGGATGTTGCTCCCGCGAGCGCGCTACCGCCGATTCAACCTGCGTGCGATTCTCCTGGAGCCAGCGCACCGCGAGCAGGAGCGTAACGACGAGCGCCGCCAGGAGAACCAGCGCAAGACTTGCCCGGCCAACATACTTCTCGAGTGTTGGCAGGCTCTTGCCGAAGAGATAGCCGAGAGTTCCGAAAAGTGCGGCCCACACAATTCCGCCCGCCGCATTGTACGCCGTGAATTCGCCGTAAGGCATAGCGCCAATTCCCGCGAGCAGTGCGGCCCAGCTACGGAGGAGTGCGACAAACCGTCCTATGAATACAGTCTTGCCTCCATGCTTATTGAAGAACGCTTCCGCTCTGACCAGGTGAGATTCCTTCAGGTGGAATTTCTTTCCATAGCGGAGAACGAATGAGCGGCCACCTTTCCTTCCAATCCAGTAACCGAAGTTGTCGCCGATGATCGCGCCTGCCGCCGCCGACATTATTACGAAAACAATTGAAAGGTGACCTAGGGCTGCATAGGCAGCGGCAGTAACAAGTGCCGTCTCGCCGGGCAGTGGAATCCCGAGACTTTCGATTCCGACCAGCGCGAAGACGATTAGGTATCCATACGATGACACAAGGTCGGCAATCGTTTCGCTCATCAGTCGGCAGCAGAGGGTTCAGGTAGCGCGGCGATCCGCAGCCGTACAAGAAGCCGGAACAGGCCGTCAATCCACGAACGCGCGCCGCGAGTTTCTGCCAGTGCCCATACTCCGACACTGGTCACCGCCCCCAGCATGGCGCCGCCAAGAACATCACCGGGATAATGCGCGCCGACAAATACGCGAGCGAACGCAACTAGAGATCCGAATATGAGGAGAGCCGCGCTCGCTCTCCTGTTTACCGGCCACAAGCCGACAGCAACAGCAAACGCGAGAGTGGTATGGTCACTCGGAAGAGACGTGTCCGGCGAGTGGGTGATCAGGGTGGTGACGGCGTGCGCGAGATAAGGCCTGAGTCTGGGAAAGGCGTGACCGATGACCTGGCCAAACCCGAGTGCCAGCAGCGCTGAAACGCCGGCGAGTAGCGCACCGCGCTGATTTTTTCGCTTCCAAGTCAGCCACAGCGCAGCGAGAGCCAGAGCGTACACTTCCGGAGAATATTTCGCGACTGCGACCATTACCAGGTCGAGTACGTGACTGGAGTGTACGAGTCCGTTGATCGAGCGAAAAAGCGTGTAGTCCAGCGATTCCGCCCCAGCCGCAACTTGAATCAAACGATTCCCGTGAGAGTGACCGGGTAAGGATAGCAGAACGGCGCCCCGATTGAGGCGCCGCCAGCAAATTTCTCAACGGAGCACTGTGTCAGTCTTTGACGGTCAGATGGCCTGTCATTCCGAGCGCCGCGTGTGGATCGCATTGGAAGTAGTACTTCCCTCCCTTCATGGACACTTTGATGTCATAGGTCTGGCCTGGAAGCTGGAGCATTGGCGTCGCCGCTGGAAGTCCGGTCTTTACTGAGTTGGAATCTGGCAGGAAATGGACGTTGTGTACGCCCGTTCCAAGCGTGAAGCGAAGAACATCTCCCTCTTCCGCGGTGATGTCGTTTGGAACGAAATGATTTGTTCCATCTGCCTCAGTCGTTGCCTTTACAGCGATTACAGTATGGCCGGCTTCAGGCGTTTCGACACCGCTGCCGGAGGGAGTCGCGGCAACCGCGGCATCGGTCTTTTCATCTATACCCCCCTTTTTCTCTCCACTGCACGCGGCGGTCAGCGAAAAAAGTGCGGCCGCGGTAAACAGCGCTTTGTTACCAAGCATTTGAATCCCGGGAATAAGGTTGTAAAACAGTTTTAAAAGTCGCGCCGTGAAAAGGCGCGCATTCCTAGCCAGGCCGGGACAAAAGCCCAGAAAACGAGCGACGCGATGATCGTCACAAGTCCGGTGTAGCGTGTGAAAAAGGTTTCGAATACTGCGCCCGTGTAACTCATGAGCGCGGAAATGTCGAATTGCAGCAGAAGCGCGACGCGCGCAAGGTCGATGGGGTTTGCAATTGTAAGCCCCAGCATTGCACGCTCCAGC
>JBKJPM010000150.1:0-10532 GCA_046595175.1 Gemmatimonadaceae bacterium | reverse complement strand
CAACGGTTTTTCCCACCCAGGACGGTTCGTTTCGCTTGCCACGGTTTGGAGCAGGCGCGAGATAGGGCGAATCGGATTCCGCAAGAATCCGTTCCTGCGGAACGAGGCGAATCACATCGTCGTTCTTCCATGCCTTGAAGGTCACGATTCCGCTGAATGAGATGTACCAGCCCATGGCCAAAGCTGCTTCTGCCAGGCGGGCCGACCCTGTGTAGCAGTGCAGCACCCCAATCACTCCTTGCCCCGCCGACCTGATCATCGCCTCAGTTTCCTCTTCTGCGTCGCGTGTGTGAACAACGAGGGGCTTCCCTGTTTCGGCGGCGAGGGCGATCTGCGCTTCAAAGGCGGCACGTTGAACTTCCCGCGGAGAATTGTCGTAGTGATAGTCCAGGCCGCATTCGCCTATCGCGACCGCTCCCTGCCGGACTGCATCCCGAATGAGTGCGACATCACGAGACGCGTCAAAGGCCGACGCCTCGTGCGGATGCACGCCTGTCGTCCAATTGATGAAGCCTGGATTGTCCCGGGAGATTTGACCTGAGGGGTCGTCTGCATCGAGGATTGACCCAATGCAGACGATACCCAGAGCGCCCGCGTCGCGGGCGCGCTGTACTACCTCGTTGCGGTCGCCTTCGAACGCGCGGTCGCCGAGGTGCGCGTGGCTGTCGAAGAAGCGCGTGAGCCCGTTGAGGTCTGGCGCGGCCATTTGCCCTCGATGTAAAGGAGAATTGGTCCTGCGACGTAGATCGAGCTGAAGGTTCCAGTGAAGATGCCGAACGCCATGATCCATGCGAAGGGACGAATCACTTCGCCCGCAAAGAACAGAAGGGCCAGCGTTGCGCCTAGGGTCGTTGCGTGCGTCAGGATGGAACGCGGCAATGTCTCGTTGATAGCACCGTTGAGCGTGTCACGCAGCGACTCCTTGCGTCCCTTTCGGAGATCTTCACGCACGCGGTCAAAGATAATGATCGTGTCATTCAACGAATATCCGATAACAGTCAGGAGTGCCGCGACGACCGTCAGCGAAACTTCGAGGTGCATGATCTTGAGGAATGCGAGGGTCGTGAGGAAATCGTGCGCAGTTGCGATAACTGCGGCCAGCCCGAATCGCCATTCAAAGCGAATTGCCAGGTATATGAGCGTGATGAGGAAGGAGATAAGCATCGCGATTAGTGCACCGCGACGCAGTTCACTTCCAACCCGCGGGCCAACTGCTTCGGTGCGAACAATCTTCACATTCTGTGCTCCGAACTTGGAGTCCAGAATGCTTTCGATCTGCCGGCTTACACCGGTTGCGCCGGATGCCTGCTGCGCCACCGCGCGCGCGTCCTGCGCACGGATGGTGTACTCCCTGTTCGTCCCAAACTGCTGGATCTCGGCACCATGGACTCCACCCAGATCAAGTGCGTTTCGGACATCCGAGACGTTGGGCGGCGTTACAAACTCAACTTGCATCAGCGTACCACCGGTAAACTCGATGCTGTAATTGATTCCCTTGAGAGCCAGTGATCCAAGACCACCAAGAATGAAAAGCACCGTGAGCACAACAGCGTGACGCCACCAGCGGATAAAATCGTAATGAGTGTTGTGTAATAGTCTAAGCATTAGATACTCAAGGCCTGCGCGGCTTTGCCGCGGCTGAGCCAGATCATGTAGAAGGTCCGCACGACGAAGATCGATGTGATCATCGAGGCCGCGATACCGGCGAGGAGGGTTACTGCGAAACCGCGAACTGGGCCGGTCCCGAACTGATACAGCACAACTGCAGTCAGCGCGGTTGCAACATTTGAGTCAACAATTGCGCTCATTGCATGCTTGAACCCTTCATCAATTGCAAGGCGCACCGATTTTCCGTGATCAAGCTCTTCTCGAATGCGTTCGAAGATCAGCACGTTCGCGTCCACGGCTATACCGATAGACAAGACGAAACCAGCCAGACCGGGAAGCGTGAGAACTGCGCCGAATCCGGCCAGCACAGCGAAGGTAAAGAGCATATAGAGCACGAGTCCTCCGACCGCGAGCGCACCGGAGAACCTGTAGTAGCCAATCATGATGACTATCACGAGCAGCACTGCAATGATTCCGGCGTTCATGCCCTTGTCGATCGAATCCTTTCCAAGGCTCGCTCCGATATTGCGAACTTCGGCAACCTTGAGAGGCACCGGCAGCGCACCTGCGCGGAGCACGAGGGCGAGATCCTGAGCAGCCTGGAGATCACGACCGCCCATGGTAATCTGTCCGCGCGATGCAATCGCGCTTTGAATCACAGGCGGGCGACCCATAACACGCTGGTCGAGCACTATCGCCATGTAATCCTTGATGTGCTTCGATGTTTGCGCCTGGAAACGCCTTCCGCCTTCACGATTCAGCTGAAACTCGACAATCGTTCCTTCGGTGGGTGACGTGTTCGGCTTCGCATCCGTGAGGTCCACACCGGTGAGGATCGGCAAAGCGTCGAGCACATAAAGGCCCCGGAACGTGGTGTTTCCAAGGGACGTCGTATCGCCGCCCCAGCGCAGCACTTTACCTGGAGGAAGAATAGCCTGCACCTGGGGGAGGCTGAGAAAGCGCTCCATCGTCGCTACATCTTTCTCCGCCACATAAAACTCACCCGGCAAATTTCCCTGCTGCAGCATTTTGGAGAACGTTCCCGGAGTCGTCGTGACAGTGTCCTTTTTTGCGCTGTCCTTCTTCGTCGAGTCGGTTTGGAAGAGCGACGTTATTCCAGTATCAGCGGCCGGCTTGGCCGCCGCCGGTATGCCCGGTACAGCCGCAAGTACCGCGGGATCCTTCAGAACTGCGTCAATGCGCGGAACAACTTTTTCGAGTGCCTGCGTCTTGTCGGTAATCTGGAACTCGAGGAAAGCAGATTTCTGCACGACGTCTTCGGCGCGCTTGGGATCGTCGATTCCGGGGAGCTCCACGATGATGCGGTCATTTCCCGCCATCTGTACGACTGGCTCGGATACACCAAACTGGTCGATACGAGTACGGACGACTTTCAGGGCGCGCTCAAGCGCTCCCTTCTTGTCAGTGATCGCACCCTTGGATTCATCGACCTCGAGCGCGAGGTGCATTCCACCCTGCAGGTCGAGGCCACGCTTGAGGGGAACGCGCTTGACTGTATCGAAAACGAACACGCCATTGCGCTTCACGCGCTCGACGGTGGTACGAGGATATAGAGCCCATATCGATCCGAGGATCAACAGTCCGATCAGGGCAAGTCTGGACTTCAGATTCATGCTGCTTTCAGGGGAGAAAGTACGATTTAGAGTAGCCTATAAGGTTACCGGACTATTTAGTCCTAGTCAACGAAAAACGCGCTTGTTCTTCATCTCGGCGAAGCTGCGCCACTAGGTCGTCTGCAACGGAGAACTTCCGGGTCGCACGAATGAAACTGACGAAATCGACGCGAACCGAGGCGTTATAGAAATCGCCGGCGGCATCAAACAGGTGGGCCTCGAGTGAACTGTTCATGTCGCCAAAGGTCGGACGTGGCCCCAGGTTCATCATCCCCCCATAAACGCCTCCGGGCGTCTGAACGCGCACGGAGTAAACACCTTCCGGGGGGAGCAGCTTGCGGGGTGAAATCCCGGAAAGATTGAGCGTGGCGAATCCAAGCGAATTTCCTCGACCCTCTCCTCGCACCACAATTCCCTGCACCGAATACGGCCGGCCAAGTCCATCGGCAGCGCGCTCCAAATCACCACCCGCAACGGAACGCCGGATTGATGTGGACGAAACCGGTTGGCCAGCCGCCGATGAAACCGGTCCAATCACCTGCACTGCGAACCCGTCACGCTCACCGAGCTGTATGAGGACATCCACATTTCCCGCCCTGTGCCGACCGAACCCGTGGTCGTATCCAATCAGCAGCTCCTGCATGCGGTATCGCTTGCGAAGCACTATCTCCACAAACTCTTCCGCCGAATAGGACGCGAGCTCCTCGGTGAAGGGCACGATCGCGACGAAATCAATTCCCGACTCTGCCAGTACTTCAAGTTTTTCCCTGCCAACCGTGAGGAGCTTTGGTGCTGCCGACGGATTCACAATCTCCAGCGGGTGGGGATCGAAGGTGACAAGCAAACTACGAAGTCCCCGGGTTTCCGCGCGCTCACGAATGCGGCCCAGGATGTCGAGGTGCCCGCGATGGACGCCGTCGAATGTGCCAACGGTAACGACAGTTCCCGTTACGTCAGCTGGAAGCCCGGATGCGTCGAGAATCTCTTTCATCGCGGTTGAGGAACAATCAGCAGTCTCGTGGGAGCGGGCGGGTTGGTCTTGATTGCGTCGAGCGTGACCGCGCCCGCGACATCGAAATTCCCGGAGCGAATCCGGCGCAGCTCTTTCAGGTGTGCAGCGCTTTCAGTCGCACGTCCAAGATCTCGCGCCAGCGCGCGGATATATGTGCCTCCGCTGCACGAGACTGTAGCCCGCAGCTTTCCGTCAGCGAACGACAATGCCTCCCAGCCGAAAACGTTGACCGACACCGGCTTCAACACCACCTCTTCGCCTTTGCGCGCCGACACGTATGCTCGCTTGCCGTCGATTTGTTTAGCGGAAAAAGCTGGTGGCACCTGCTGAATTTCACCCGTGAGTTTCTTGAGGGCGGCAAGCACATCACGCTCTGCAGGCGGGGCTGATGTGCGGACGACATCACCAGTCAGGTCGTCAGTATTGGTTTCGGTGCCGAATGCGATCACCGCTTCGTAAACCTTGGGGTCGCCATCAATGAAGGTCGCCAGCCGGGTGGCTCTTCCGAGCAGCATTACGAGCAGGCCCGTTGCGAAGGGATCAAGTGTGCCGAGATGGCCTACGCTGCTCTGGTCGTACACACGCCGAACGATTTGAACCGCGTCGTGTGATGTGATGCCGGCGGGTTTGTCTACCAGGAGCAGTCCTTCAGCCTGGTTTGATTCTGCAGTGCTAATTGGTGTCGTCGGGGGCATCTTCCGCCCGAGGCTTTCCGGCATTGATTTCGGCAAGCAGCGATTCAATGCGTGCAGCGCGCTGAACGGTCTCGTCAATCTTGAAAACAAGGTCTGGTGCGACTCGAAGGCGGATCGCCCGGGCCACGCGATGCCGGAGATGCGGCGTGACGCTCTCCAGGCCCTCGTACGTCTGTTGTTTTTCCTGTTCGGTACCGAGCACGCTCACGAACACTCGCGCGTGGCGGAGGTCGGGAGTCACGTCGACGCCCGTGACCGTCACAAAGCCGACGATGCGCGGATCCTTGGCCGACTCGGTCAGAAAAGTGGCGACTTCTTCCCGAATGGCTTCAGAGACGCGATCGGCGCGGCGGTTATTGCGCAGCGGCCGTCGGCATGAGCGTGCGCGCTACCTGTTCCTTCCGGTAGCACTCGATCACGTCGCCGATCTTTATGTCATTGAAATTCTCGATGCCGATACCACACTCGAATCCTTCGCGGACTTCCTTCGCGTCATCCTTGAAGCGACGCAGCGAGCTGATCTCACCGTCGTAAATCTCAACGGCGTCACGAATGACACGCGCCCTGCCCGTGCGATTGATGACGCCGCTACGGACCGAGCAACCGGCAATGACGCCAGCCTTGGGAACCTTGAACAGCTCGCGTACTTCCGCCTCGCCGAGCACGAGCTCGCGCTCCTCGGGACGAAGCAAGCCTTCGAGAGCCGCGCGTACATCTTCGACTGCTTCGTAGATGACCTTGTAAAGCTTGATCTCCACGCCTTCGCGCTCAGCGGCTGCGCGGGCATTGTTGTCGGGACGCACGTGGAACCCAATGATGATCGCGCCGGATGCACGCGCCAGCAGGATGTCGCTCTCAGTGACGGAACCGACGCCACGATGGATGACTTCGACGGAGACTTCCTCGTTGGACAGCTGCGCGAGTGCGTCGGCGAGCGCTTCCGCCGGGCCACCCTGGTCAGCCTTGATGACGATGCGAAGCGTTCGCTGCTCGCCACCCGGAGTTGATGACATGAACTCTTCCAGCGTGACTACAGCGCTGCGTGAAGTTCTGCGGCTCTTGGCTTCGCGGTCGAGACGCTGACGACGCTGCGCAATTTCGCGCGACTCGAGCGCATCTTCCACCACGAGGAACGGATCGCCGGCCATTGGTACGCCGCCGATGCCGAGAATCTGCACAGGAATCGCCGGACCTGCCGACTTTATCTGCTTGCCACGCTCGTCGAGGAGCGCGCGCACGCGGCCGGAGAACATTCCGCAGATGAAGTCGTCGCCGACATTCAGTGTTCCGTTGGATACGAGTACTGTCGCAACTGGTCCCTTGCCGGCATCGAGCTGCGCTTCGACAACACTTCCCACCGCGCGCCGGTCGGGATTCGCCTTGAGATCCAGGATTTCGGCCTGCAGTAGAATCTGGTCGAGGAGCGCCGGGATTCCGGTTCCCTTCTTCGCCGAGATTTCGGACGCCAGCGTGGTTCCGCCGAACTCTTCCAGCACTACGCCGTGCTGGAGGAGGTCCTGTTTCACTTTGTTCGGGTTCGCGCCAGCAACGTCGATCTTGTTGATCGCGACAATCATCGGCACACCGGCATTCTTGGCGTGCGAGATGGCTTCGATCGTCTGCGGCATCACCTGATCGTCAGAGGCGACAACCAGAACAACAATGTCGGTGACCTGTGCCCCGCGTGCGCGCATGGCCGTAAACGCTTCGTGGCCCGGCGTGTCGAGGAACGTGATGTTCTTGTCGTTGGGCAGCGACACATGGTACGCACCGATGTGCTGCGTAATTCCACCGGACTCGCCTGCAACTACGTTTGCTTTTCTTATGTAGTCGAGCAGCGACGTCTTTCCATGATCGACGTGACCCATGATCGTGACGACAGGAGGGCGCGACCGAAGTGTGGAGACATCGTCCGGAGCCTGCGCTTCACCCTGGTCAGCCGCGTACTCTTCTTCGCGCACAGCCTGGAAACCGAACTCGCTTGCAATTAGCTCGATCTGGTCGAAGTCCATTCGCTGATTGATGGTGATCATCAATCCGAGATTCTTGAATGCGAATCCAACAATTTGCGTCGCCGGGACTTTCAGGATTTCAGCCAGCTCACTGACCGTGATGAACTCGTTGACGCGAACGAGCTTCTTCTCGCGCTCGACCTCGGCCGCGCGAATTGCCGCCGCCTCTTCCCGATTGTCTTCGGAACGACGCGGTCCGCCACGGCGCCCTGGAGCGCCGCGGATTGCGGTCATCGTCTTGGAGATGCTGGCCGATACTGCTTCCTGATCCACAGAACCGCGTTTCCCCTTCTTGCCACGGCGTGGATCATCTCGTCGGCCGCCGGTTTGTGCACCGCCGCCGCCGCCACCACCACCACCGCCGCGTTCATCACGACGCGCGGTAGCAGAGTTGGCGCCTGGTGCAGCGCTGGCAACTGGGCGCGGTGGAGCATACGGAGCTCCTGTCGCCACTGGACGAGGACGAGGAGCGCCGGGAACGACAGGACGCGGACGAGCGCGCTCTGGCGGCTGAGCACCGTGCGATGAAGTCGTTGGCTGCACCGGCGGCTGCGTTGACGCAGGACGCGGTGGTGCTGCCGGCGGTGGTGGCGGCTCCGCTGTTACAGGTTCGGCCGGAGCTTCTGTTGGCGCAGCGGCGCGGGTGCGGCGGGGCGACGGCGCTGGATTTGCCTCTTCTTCTTCAACCGCTGGAGCTGCAGTTTCGGGCTCTGGTGCTGGAGGAGCTTCGGGCGGTTTGCGGCGACGACGAACGCCTGCCTCAGGTGCGGCGGGTTCCGGCGGCGGAGCTTCCGGAGCGGCGCCACGGCGACGGCGGGTGGCTGTCGGTGCGGGAGCCGATGCGCGCGCGCGTTTCTCCTTCTCCCAGCGGGCGCGAACCCGCGCGATCTGGTCGTCGGTAAGAGTGGACAGGTGATTGCGAACAGGGACATCCATCTGACGAAGGAGGTTCATCACCTCGTCACTGGAAATCCCGAACTCTCCTGCCATGTCGTGAACGCGCAACTTGCTCAAGCACTACCTCCAAAAAGCATTCTGTAATTCAGTGACTACTGGGCGGCCTGTTGAATTCCTCGTGCCAGGTCCGCGTCAAGCACTCCTACCGCTGCTGTTGATTCCCTTCCAAAGGCGGCTCCAAGATCCGCAGCCGTAATGCCTTCGATTGCCCTGATATTTTTTGCCTTCAGTACACTCAGAACTTTATCCCTGCTGTTCTCCGACGCATCGCTGGCAACCACTGCCAGTGAGAGTTTTCCTTTTTTTGCGGCAGCCCTCACCTGCTCAGCGCCAACAACCACCAATCGCCCACGAGCGCCCAGACCCAACAGCTTTACAATCTTCCGGGCTGCCTCGGGGGACATCTCTTTAGCTCTTCTGCTCGTTTCCTTCTTCTGATCCTGCGATGGCCGGCGCTGCTTCATCTTCCGGCTCCGCGCCTACACTAACGATTTCATCTGCTTCGTCAGTGGTGAGCTCGTTTATGATGGACATGAGTCGGTCAGCTTCTTCCGGCGCAATGCCAGCGAGACGCAGGAAGTCCTCGCGCTCGAGATCCATGATGTCGTCGAGCGTGCGATAGCCCGCTTCTTCGAGAACAGCCACAGTTGCCGGGCCCATTCCTTCGATCGCGGAAAGTCTCGGATTCACGCTGTCTTCGGAGCTACCTTCTTCACCCGGAAGCGGCTGGAAGATTGGCGTATCGCTGCCACGCTCCATCCACTCGCGGCTCGAATACAGCTCGATCTTCCACTCAGTCAGCTCAGATGCAAGGCGAACGTTCTGGCCGTTGCGTCCAATTGCGAGTGAGAGCTGGTCTTCGTCCACAATTGCCTGAATTGTCTTTGTCGCTGCATCGCTGAACACGCGCGCTACACGCGCAGGTGCAAGCGCGAGCTTCGCAAAACGCTCTGGATCAGCGGACCAGGGCACGATGTCGATGCGCTCGCCGCCAAGCTCGTTGACAACTGCCTGTACACGAGAGCCTTTGAGCCCGACGCATGCTCCCACCGGATCAACTGAATCATCGCGCGAAAAGACCGCGATCTTGGTGCGGCTGCCGACTTCGCGCGCGCTGGCGCGAATCTCGACCATCCCCTGCTGGATCTCGGGAACTTCGAGCTTGAACAGTGCACGCACGAAGAGCGAATCTGCACGGCTCAAGACCAGGCGCGGACCCTTGGGGGTTTCCTCGACCTTCTTGAGAACTGCGCGGAGCGGATCACCCTGATGGAAATGCTCGCGATGGTTTTGCTCGCGATACGGGATGATGGCTTCAGCTTCGCGGAACTTGTTGAGCATGATGACCAGCTTGCCGCGCTCGATCTGCTGGACTTCTCCCGAAAGGAGATCGCCCACGCGGCTCGAGAACTCGTCGCGAATCTTGCTTCGCTCGCCTTCGCGAACGCGCTGGATAATGCGCTGCTTGGCAGCCTGAACTGCGGTGCGACCAAACTCGTTGAAGTCGACAGCCTTTTCGTAGATGTCCCCGACCTGAAACTCGGGATCCTCGAAACGCGCCTCTTCCAACGAAATCTCCTTCGCTGCGTCGGTCACTTCCTCAACAACGTCCTTCAGCAGGACGATCTTGATTCCGCCCTTCACGTCGTCGATGGTGACTTCGGCCTGCACTGTAGGGCCGTGCTTCTTGGCCAGCGCGGCTTGAATGCCGTCTGTAAGAAGCCCGTGCAACTCGGAGCGGTCGATCTGCTTCGAGCTGGTTAGCTCACGAATCGCATTTAGAATATCAACTGAAGCGGCCATCCCGGCTCCTTACCTTTTCCAATGAAAAACCAGCCGCGCCTTCTTGACGCCTGCCAGCGGAATGCGAAAGACGGTGCCCTTCGCATCTTCAAGATTCAAAATTTCCTGCCCCGCTTCGCCTTCGATTCCCTGAATCAGGAGATCCCGGCTACCACCCAGATCATCACTTGTAACTGCCGTCCATTCACCAGCAAATCGAGCCCAATCCCTGGCGTGCCGTAGCGGACGCTCAACGCCCGGTGATGACACTTCCAGCACGTACTTTTCGCCGACTAGCGCGAGTTCATCCAACCTGGCCTCTACAGCCCTTGAAACGCGTGCACAATCGTCTACAGTTATCGCTTCGCGATCGGTCCTTTCAATCCTGACATCCAGCACCGGGCGGCTGCGCGCACCGCCGACTTTGAGATCGAATAGCTCGAGACCCAAAGCCTCAACTTCTTGCCTGACAATACCTTCCAACGCCTGGTTCATCTAATTTCTAGCCGGCGATAGCGAACAAAAAAATGTGGGGGTCGTCCCCACATTCCTGTCCAGCGAATTACCGCCAGACTCGTATCAATGTATTCGGGTGTGGTGCTAAAGGCAACCGCGCGGCGGCCAAATGCGAAAGTAGAACTACCCAAGCTTCCAGCCCACGGCTGAACAAAGCCGTCAGCCGCGGGCAGTCTCTACATCAAGTGAAGTGGCCCATGGCTGAAGGCTTCTCTTAAGCCGACGGCTGGAAGCTCAGGGTCTTCTAAGTTGGGTTTACCCATTCGACGACACAAGACTGGCAACTATTACAGCCACCTGACGCCCCGCATCCCCC
>JBKJPM010000111.1:0-3985 GCA_046595175.1 Gemmatimonadaceae bacterium | reverse complement strand
CAGGGCCGGAGAAAACTGGTTGCGCCGCTATATGCAGAACTGGCCAAGTCGGACTGGGGAAAGACAATGGCGATCCGGATTTACCGGCAGGCGCGTCCGACTTATCACTCAGTTGCGGTCAATACTATAGATAGGACGCTTAACTGGAGTGAGCAAAAGTAAGACAACTGCGTTTGGCGGAGGGAACATTCGCCTGAATGACGGTTGCCCTGCGGGCGGCTGTTACACGTAGGACACGTAGCAAAAGCACGTAGGACACGTAGAAGCGCAAAAATGGGGGAATTGCAAACAGGCCTACAAGTCTGTGCAGTTCCCCCCAATCTGTTGCCGTTCTACGTGCACTACGTGTGCACTACGTGTCCTACGTGTAACCCCGCCCGGAGGGCCAAACTCTCTGCCGGCTAAAAACCCGAATTGTACGCGGTGGTTCCAGTCGCAACAGGCGCGGACCTTCTGAACAACAATTTCAGAGTATCGTCTGAGATTTTTTTCGCGGCGGCTGCGGGGTTGATGCGGGACGTGACGCTGCGAGACTCCGGGCCGCTCCAGTTGTACCACGCGTAACGATCGAGCCGCGCTGTGTTGCCGTTCGGGTGATAAAACATCACCATGATGCGGCTCGAACTCGGAAGTTTCATCTCGACGCCCCACCGCGTTCCATCCGGTCCCTTGAAGGGTCTGATATCTGCCATTGTCTTAGAAAGTGTATTGAGGAATCATCTGGCTTGTCAGCGGCTGCCTGCCCGAAAATCCGCTCTCGGCCTCGTGCCAGAATCCAACGCTGTCTTCGCCGAGCCGCCAACACAATAGAATCTGGCGCCCGTCCAATTCTGCGGGAAAATCCACGATTCCCCGGTCAATGCTTTTCATCTGAACGCCAAGCTGTCGGACTTCATGAAGATAACTGTCAATGCTCTCTGCAAGGCGCTGGACATCGGCCTCGAGCTCCATCGCAATTGGATCCGGGATATCGAGAGTGCTGCGCACTGAGGCAAGCTCAAACTCCCGTACCCTATCCTGCCAGCGCACATAGTCCCGGACGGCATCTTCCACTATCCGCTTGATGAGTGGAAGCATTTTGTTGGCCTGCTCGACCGTGAACACTTTGTCCATGCGACGAAGGGTGTGCAGAGGGTGTGCCTCAGGTCAAGGTTTCTCGCCGAAGCGCGCCTCGGCTTTGCGTTCCTCGAGCCGCCGGGCGCGGCGGCCCTCGGCTGCTTGATGGCGCCGCTTTTCGTCTTCCGTCTCGGGGACAAGGGGTGGAACCGGAATCGGGCGTCCGTTTCGATCAACAGCGACAAAGGTCAGGTAGCAGGAGTTCGTATGCCTGCGAACCCCGGTTAGGAGATTCTCCGTTTCCACCCGGACCCCTACTTCCATTGAGCTGCGGCCCACGAAGTTGACGCTCGACTTCATGATTACCAGGTCGCCCACATGGATCGGTTCACGAAAGTCCACACGGTCAACGGACACTGTGACGCATGTTTGCCGGGAATGCCGGATAGCCGACACAGCGGCAGTGGTGTCCATCATGCTAAGGATTACACCTCCAAAAACATGTCCCAGATTATTGGAGTGCTGCGGCATCATCAGCTGCGAGGTCTCGTGATGAGTCTCGCTGGTGCGGCGCGCCGATTTAGGTTGGCTCATTGTTGCACTTTGGGTTTATCGTACTGGTGGCAAATATACTGCAAGCTGTACCGAACCTTCATTAGACACAGATGGGTCGAGAACATATGCGCATTTCATTGATTGTTTTGATGGGGGCTGTGGCCTGCACACGCGGTGATGCCCGGGGTGCCCGTACCTCGATTCCCGCTGACACCGCAAGACCGCCGCTGGCCGTTTCATCCACGCCCGCGATCTCCGGGAATATTGGACACCTGCAGTCAGATCCGTACCCCATAGTTCGCGGGCTTTATGTAAATCGTTTTGCCTCGCAAAGCAAAGTAAAGATGGGCAAACTGATAGCGATCGCCGACTCGACCGAAATAAATGCGTTCGTGATCGACGTGAAGGATGAATTCGGCCTCAACTATCGCTCCAGCGATCCCCTCGTGTCCAGGAACGAGGGAACTGCACCCAAAGTTCAGAACATGCGCACCCTGCTCGATACAATCCGGGCGCATGGGATCCTTCCGATCGCGCGCATTGTGGTCTTCAAGGATTCGGTCACGGCGCGACTGAATCCGAACAACACGATTCGAAAACCTGACGGATCTCCATGGCGCGACAAGAAAGGCCTTACGTGGGTGAACCCGTATGCAAACCCGATCTGGGAATACAACTTCAGGGTGGCTGAGGAATCCGTCCGACTTGGGTTCGGCGAGGTTCAGTTTGACTATATCAGATTTCCGGAGCCGTATAAGAGTCTGCCCCCACAGGTCTTCCCCGACCAGAATGGCCGCACCAAAACCGCCGCATTGTCAGAATTTCTGCAGACTGCAAATAGACGTTTGGACAAGCTCGGAGCACGGACCACAGCGGATGTATTTGGTCTGGTCACCACCGTAAGCGGGGCCCTCGAAGTTGGTCAGGCCTGGGAGCCTCTGGCGAAATCGGTCGATGTTCTGCTGCCTATGACTTATCCGTCGCACTATCCGCATGGATCATTCGGAATTGCACTGCCGAATGCCGAGCCATACAAGGTCATGTACGCGGCTGTTGTTCGGGCTCGCCAGAGGAATGACGCTGCGGGGCTTAAGGGCGAGCGTGTCAGGCCGTGGATCCAGGCATTCTCACTTGGACCTCCGAAGTATGGCCCCGCCGAAATCGAAGCACAGAAGAAAGCCATCTACGACGCAGGCTATGACGGATGGGTTTTATGGGAGCCGGGCTCACGCTACGAGATATTTCGCGCGGCATTCGAAAAGGCAATTGTCACTCGCAAAAAGACGACGGGCGCACCACCATCCCCGCCGAGCGGCAATTAGTATATTATGCCCGATGACCACCACGGCGAATATTCAGGGGATGACTTGCGTGCACTGCGTCCGTGCCGTGTTCACCGCGCTCTCGGGCGTCAAGGGAATTACGCGCGCTGACGTGACGCTGGGCCGGGCGATCATTGAGCATGATGCGACTCTTACACCTGAAGGAATTCGCGAAGCTGTCAGCATAGCCGGCTATGAAGTGACCGACTTCGCGCAGGGTCGTCGCTCTCTGCCCCTGGTCGTGTGACGAGTTCGCGCCACACTCCGCTGCGCGTTCCGCTCCCGGATGATTTGGAAGCGCGTGGATTGGCGGCGTTGCTGGCCCCTGACATATTGGCGCTACTCGACGACGCTCCGGAAACGGTGGCTGTCGAGACTGAGGAAATGCATGCCGCTGACCTTGCGGACATTGCAGAAAAAATGGAGCGCGAAGATGTAGCACGGCTCCTGAAAGTCCTGCCTGCAGCGCGAGCGGCTGATGTTCTCGAATACCTGGACGAAGATCTCCGCACCGAGCTGCTCGAGGAAATGACGCCGCGGGAGGCCGCGGCTCTCGTCACGGAAATGACCCCGGACGATCGTGCGGATGCTCTCGAAGAGCTGGAAGACGCAAGCTTCGACGAGATTCTTTCCGAAATTCCCGCCGAAGCCAGGCAGGAAACCGAGAAGTTACTCGCATACGACCAGGATTCTGCCGGTGGCCTGATGACCACGGAATTTGTCTCGGTTCCGCAAGACATGACAGTCGAGGATGCCCTCGCCGGAGTCCGGAGAATCGCGCGCGGCGGAAGGCGCGAGGCGATGTACAACATCTATGCGACTGACGGTGAAGGCAGGGTGCAGGGCGTGATGTCGCTGCGGGAACTGCTCGCAGCTCCGGAAGGCGCCAGGGTTTCTGATGTCGCGTGGGGCGAAGTCGTATCCGTGCTCCCTGAGGCCGATCGCGAGACTGTTGCGCAGCTTACCCGAAATTACGACCTGGTCGCGATTCCGGTCGTGGATGAATCCATGCGCATACTTGGCGTCGTCACCGTTGATGATGTCATCGATGC
>JBKJPM010000035.1:0-2780 GCA_046595175.1 Gemmatimonadaceae bacterium | reverse complement strand
GCGTAATCCCGTGCGGGCGGATTCCGCGCCACACTCCGTAACCGATTGCCCACTCGGAGGCCAGCACGGTGAGGTAGAGTGGGATCCGGCTACAGCGGCTACTTCTTTATATACGGTAAATGACCATCCGAGTTATTGTTGAGACCGTACTTTCCCCCTACAGGCCATCAACTCCGGCAATGCTTTGTACCAGACACAGTGCGTCATCGAACGTAGTACTATGAGTTAGCAACATTCTCCCCGCCAAGTCGCCATCTGCGACACGCCCCGAGAGTGGTACCTCGGAGTGAAAAATGATTGCCAAGTCGCCGATTCCAACGAATCGCCACAAACCGATTGCCGGCCGGTTCACTCCTGCAGTCGAACACACTTGCCACAAATTGCTGGACGCTCTGCCGGCCAATGAGAGTGCCGCAATCCGGGCACTGGGCGAGCGGGTCGAATTCAAGAGTGGCGCGCTGATCGCAAGCGCAAAGGCTGAATTCACCTATGTGTACTTTCCCGAGGATTCCGTGTTTTCGTTTGTGACGGACCTGGCAAACGGCAGCTCGATCGAATCTGGAACCGTGGGGTGTGAAGGATTTGTTGGAATCCCCGTTTTGCTCAGCGGCAAGGGATGGCCGCAGCGAACCATCGTGCAGATTCCGGGCAGCGCGCTGAAAGTTCCTGCTGCTGCATTTGCGGAATTGCTGCCAACACTCCCGGCGCTTTCCATCATGTTGAACCGGTACCTGCTCGCATATCTCGCACAGGTTTCGCAAACCGCAGCGTGCAACAGTCAGCATACAATACTGGAGCGCTGCGCGCGCTGGATTCTGCTGACGCAAGACAGGGTTGGGACGCGGGCAATTCCTCTGACGCAGGAATTTCTTTCTTACATGCTTGGCGTGCGGCGGCCGAGCGTCACTGTTGCGCAGGCTGAACTGAAAGAGCTCGGACTACTCGAGTACACACGCGGTAAGATCGTGATTGTCGATCGAGAGGGATTGGAGAGGATCAGCTGTGAGTGCTACGGCATCGTTCGCGATGAATTTGCAACCCTGATTGGGGCGCCTACGGGGTAAGGACGGGCGACGAATTTTTCCTCACCGGCCCCTTCAGGGAAGCAGTCCGGAAAGCAGCAAAAAAAATAATCTTTACCGAAGTGGCGCACTCGCCGCTGCTTACCTCGCCACCGCGTAACCTGGCGCGAGAATGGGAGGCTGTCCTCCGAGACGCTCAAGGGGGATTGAGTCTGGAGCTATTGATTTGATGTCGTCGCCGAGCGTATTAATTAGTTGATTTGAAGCGACGCCAATTAGGAGCGCTTCTGCCGGTCACAGCCAAACTCTCACGCAAGTTCTACGAACAGCTCGGTGATGATGTCGCGGGCGAACTCGTAGACTGGTTTAATGCCGTGGACTCAACCTATCAGACTCAGCTTCGTGAAACGAATGACTTGAATTGGGAGAGGTTCAAGTCATTTGTTGACGCCCGAATTGCCGAGGTACGCCGGGAGATGGAAGCTGCCATTGCCCGCTCAGAGAAGGGAATTCGGTCCGACTTCTCGGATTTTCGCGCTGAGATGTTGAAATGGATGTTCATCTATTGGACGGGATCCGTAGTTACCCTCGGCGGATTGATTCTGTTTCTCATCAAAGGGCGATAATCAGATACGCGCGGTCACGGCGAACGCCTTAGACAACGCGTGCAGGCCTTCCAAGATCCTTGATAAATGGTAATAGCCGCATAGATTAACCAAACAGTTAAACTATATGGCTAAACAAAAAGCGCCTTCCAGACTCGCCGCGAAACGAGACGAGGATACCGAAAAACGAATTCTCGAGGCCGCGTGCCGCGTGTTCATCCGGCGCGGGACGGCCGGTGCACGGATGCAGGAAATCGCCCGCGAGGCCGGCGTAAACCAGGCACTGCTGCACTACTACTTCCGCTCCAAGGAGCGACTCAGTGTGGCCGTCTTCGGACTCGTCGCCGGGAAAATGTTTCCCGCACTCGTGCAATTGCTCGGATCAGATATTTCACTGGACGAAAAAATAGAAGAGATGGTCGGGCTTTACCTCAGGAATCTTTCGCGGTCGCCCTTCATTCCGGGCTACCTGATCTCCGAGATGCACCATCACCCGGAACGGCTACCGCAGCTCATGAAAACCGCCCTCGGCGCCGATCCTTCCTCCATTGTCGCTGGAGTGTTCGCAAAACTTGGAAGCCAGATTAATGGCGAAGTCGCCGCCGGACGGATGCGGCCGATTACTCCCCAGGCGTTTGCGATCAACCTGATCTCGCTCTGCATCTTCCCATTTGCGGCCAGGCCGATGCTCTCCTTTATGTTCGGGATGAACGACGACGCATTCGATGAATTCATAGAACAGCGCATAACCACGCTGCCCGATCTCTACAGGAGGGCGCTGCAACCGTGAAAAACTTTTTTGTCTGGTGTACCGTGCTCGCTGCCGGTGTGCCTGTCTCCGTGTTTGCGCAGACTGACACACTCCGGCTCAGCGATCTGCAGACTGCGGCGCTCAACACCGATTCGCGGGAAGCGCAGATCCGGCTGCTGCAGCTGCAGTCCGAGCTGCGACTAAAAAACATCAACACCGATCGATTGCCGTCGATCTCCTTTGACAGCTACGCGCAGTATCAATCGGACGTCGCGCGCCTGCCGGTGAACTCTCCGGGATTTTCGGTTCCAACTCCTCCGCACGACAGTTACGATGCCCGGCTCGTAGCGCAGCAGAGGATCTACGATCCCACGCTTGCGCCTCGGCGCGCCGTGGAGAGTG